>NZ_JBEXHY010000005.1:0-141319 GCF_040608295.1 Micromonospora sp. NPDC005197
ACGCACCGCGGGTGACGCCCGCCTGGAGTGTGACCTCCGGGGGGTCGGCGGCGTCCTCTACGTCGCACTCCCCGGTCTCGGCCCGCCCGCCGCGGCGCCGCGGCGCGGCCCCACCGCCGGCCATGGTCGGGCCGCCATCCCGGACGCGGTCCGGGACGCCGGGGGCGCCCTCGCGGCGCCCCGCCAGGTTCGGGCCGGGGTGCCCGCGTACCTGGACGACCTGACCATGGATCTGCTCGACGCCGAGATCGCTCCGCCGTCGTCCGACGTGCTGGCGGCCGAGTTGGCCCGGCTGGACGTGCCCGCCGAGGAGGAGCACTACCTCGACAACGGCGGGCCGCTGCGGTTCGCCGCCGACACCGAGGACGAGCCGTCACCGCTGGCCGCGGCCGGTGGTCGCAAGGTCGCCATCGGCATCGCCGGCCTGCTGGCGGTCGCCCTGGTCGGTCTGCTCATCGGCATCAGCGCGCTGGGCGGCGACGACAAGGACCCGCAGAACAGCGCCGGGGCCACGCCCACCGCCAGCGCTCCGGCCGGCGAGGCCACCCCGGCCGCCGCCACGGTCCGCAACCTCGGCGTGCAGGGCATCCGGATCATCGACCCGGACAGCAGCAAGCGCGACGAACTCGGTGGCGCCGACAAGATCATCGACGGCGACAACGACAAGGGTTGGGAGACCGACCGCTATCCGAACGCCACGTACGGGAACCTCAAGGCCGGCATGGGTGTCTGGCTGGACCTGGGCTCGCCGCACACGGTGAAGTCGGTGCAGGCCGTGCTCTCCGGTCGAGGCGCCACCGCGAAGCTGCTCGCCGGCACGTCCGGCTACCCGTCGACCTCCAACGGCGACAAGCAGATGGTGGCGAACTACAAGACCGAGATCGGTGTCCTGAAGGAGCACGACGGCACCACGATGACCTTCAACGGCTTCAACGCCGACGAGAAGTACCGCTACCTGCTGCTCTGGTTCACCGAGCTGCCGGCCATCGGCGACGAGGACGGCTTCCGGCTCGGCGTGCAGGAGATTACGGTCCAGGGTTCGTGATCCGGCCAGCACGACCCGGGCACCGCATCCGCTGGACGTGGTGATGGACGGGCGCGACGCGGCAACGGACCTCGAGCTGCTGCGCGCCCACGTCGCCGGTGACCGGGACGCCTTCGCGGTGCTGTTCCACCGGCACCGCGACCGGCTCTGGGCGGTGGCCCTGCGGACGCTCGGTGATCGCGAGGAGGCCGCCGACGCCCTCCAGGACGCCCTGCTGTCGGCACACCGGGCGGCCGGCCGATTCCGTGGCGACTCCGCCGTCACCACGTGGCTGCACCGCATCGTGGTGAACGCGTGCCTGGACCGGATCCGACGCCGGCAGGCACACCCCACCGTTCCACTGCCCGACGGCAACCGGTCCGGCGACGGATCGGGCACCGGCGGGGTCGAGCCGGCCGCGCCGGCGCAGGACCATGACACGGCGCTGGTCGTCCGCGCCGCGCTCGCCGCGCTGCCGATCGAGCAGCGGGCCGCCCTGGTGCTGGTGGACGTGCAGGGCTACCCGGTGGCCGAGGTGGCCCGCATCCTCGGTGTCGCCGAGGGGACGGTGAAGAGCCGCTGTGCCCGGGGTCGGGCACGGTTGGCGGTGCTGCTCGGGCATCTGCGGCCGGCGACGCCATCGCAGCCGGTCCCGGCCGGCCGGAACGCGGACGTGCCCGGCGTCACGCCGGGGAACCCGCGCCCGGCCGAGGGCGTCGGATCGGGGTCGGTTCGGTACCGGCAGGACACCAGCCAGGAGGACGCGTGACGAACGAGGGGTTCAGGGAGGTCGACACCGACCTGCTCGCTGACTACCTCGGCGGCGCGTTGGACGGCACACCACAGCAAGCCCAGATCGCCCGGCTGGTCGACGCGGACCCGGCCTGGGCCGAGGCGTACGCGCTGCTGGCTCCCGCGGTGACGCAGGTCCGCGCCGAGCTGGCCCGCTGGGCCGAGCCCTCCCCGGAGCTGCCCCCGGCCGTCGCCGAACGGATCGCCGCCGCGCTGGCCGCGGCCGACACCCCGACGGACGACGCCTCGGCCACCCTCACCGGCGCCACCGGGTCGCCCGAGCCGGGTGCTCCCGCGACGCCGGTCAGTGTCCCGGCACAGGGCGGGCGTCGCCCCGGCGGCCCGTCGCCGACCGAGTCGGGTCGCGGCAGAGCCACCGGCCCGGGTCGCCGGCAGCGCCGCTGGGCTCGGACCGCCGCTCCGGTGGCCGCCGCGGCGGTCGCCGTCGTCGCGGTCGGTCTGGGCCTGCACCAACTCTCGACGAACACCACGGACAGCGGTGCCATGGACCGTCCGGCGAGCGCACCCGATGTTGCGGCAGCGGCCGGGGCAGCCCGCACCTCCGGGCCGGCGTTGCACAGCGGAACCGACTACACCCCGCAGACCCTCGGCCAGACAGCGACCACACGGCCGTCGCCGCTGCTGGGGGAGAGCAGCGGCGGCCCCCGCGAGCAGCACGGGGTGGACGCCGAAGGGGGTCGACGGCCCGCCCCCGACGGGTCGGACCAGCTGGCTCGGCTGAGCGGCGAGGCGGCGTTGACCGACTGCCTGTCGGCAGTGGCGGCGGAGCACGGCTCGGCCCCGCTGGTCGTCGAAGTGATCGACTACGCGCGGTTCCAGGGCGAGCAGGCGCTGGTGATCCGGTTCACCGACGCGACCGGGGCCCGCTGGGCCTGGGTGAGCGGCCCCGAGTGTGGCGTACCCGGGTCCGGCTCGGACAGCCGGTATTCGGCGCGGGTAGGGTGAATCCGCGGTCGTCGGTGCGATGAGCGTCCACGTGACCTGACCCACGCCGATACCCGGCTCGGGAATCCCCGCTTCGTACGATGACGTTCTGGAAGTCAGCTGCCGGCACCCCCCAGGCGTCGGCACTCGGATCAGCATCGGTGCGCGCGCCGACGCCGAACACACACAACTCGGGAGACGGCAGTGGACGAGGTCCGCAACCTGATCATCATCGGCTCCGGCCCGGCCGGTTACACGGCTGCGGTCTATGCGGCGCGCGCCAACCTGAAGCCGCTGATCATTGAGGGCGTGCAGTCCGGTGGCGCGCTGATGACCACGACCGAGGTGGAAAACTTCCCCGGCTTCGCCGACGGCATCCTCGGCCCCGAGCTGATGGACAACATGCGCAAGCAGGCCGAGCGGTTCGGCGCCGAGTTCCTCACCGACGACGTGACCCGGGTCGAGCTGGTCGACACCGGCGACTCCGGCGCCGGCGCGGTGAGCACCGTGTGGGTCGGCGAGACGGCCTACCGGGCCCGCTCGGTCATCCTCTCCACCGGTTCGGCCTGGCGTCCGCTGGGTGTGCCGGGTGAGCAGGAATACCTCGGTCACGGTGTCTCCTCGTGTGCCACCTGTGACGGCTTCTTCTTCCGCAACCAGCACATCGTCGTCGTCGGCGGTGGTGACTCGGCGATGGAGGAGGCCAGCTTCCTCACCCGCTTCGCCGACTCGGTGACCATCATCCACCGGCGCGACTCCTTCCGGGCCAGCAAGATCATGGCCGACCGGGCGCTGAGCAACGAGAAGATCAAGGTCGAGTGGAACAGCACCGTCGAAGAGGTCCTGGGCGCCGACGGCAAGGTCACCGGCGTACGGGTCCGCAACGTGCACACCGGCGAGACCAAGGTGCTGGACGTGACCGGTGTGTTCGTGGCCATCGGTCACGACCCGCGCAGTGAGCTCTTCCAGGGCCAGGTCGAGCTGGACGACGAGGGTTACGTGAAGGTCCAGGCCCCCAGCACCCGGACGAGCGTGCCCGGCGTCTTCGCCGCCGGTGACGTGGTCGACCACACCTACCGCCAGGCGATCACCGCGGCCGGCACCGGCTGCGCCGCCGCGCTCGACGCCGAGCGGTTCATCGCGACGCTCAGCTGAAACAGGAAACACATCCCGGAGGAGGGCAATAGTGGGAAATACCAAGGCGGTCACGGACGCGAGCTTCGTCGCTGACGTGCTGCAGGCCGACAAGCCGGTGCTGGTGGACTTCTGGGCCGAGTGGTGCGGGCCGTGCCGCAAGGTGTCGCCGCTGCTCGAGGAGATCGCGGGCGAGATGGGCGACCAGGTCACCATCGTCAAGCTCAACATCGACGAGAACCCGGAGACCGCCCGCGCCTACCGGGTCATGTCGGTGCCGACCCTCACCGTCTTCAAGAACGGCCAGCCCGTGCAGTCGATCGCCGGCGCCAAGCCGAAGGGCGAGCTGGTCCGGCTCATCGAGTCGGCCCTCTGATCCGCAGGGACACCACCGAACCCCGTACCCGCTCGTCGGGTGCGGGGTTCGCTGTCTCCCCGGCCGGCACGAACGGCGTTTTTCCAGGCCGAGCCACCTGGTCGCCCCGGAACGCATAACCTCAAGCCGGGGCCGCCCGGCCAGCCAGATTCGTGCAGAGGGGGTCGTGCGTGCGTCCGATCCGAGCCGGAGACCGGGGACCCGCGGTCACGGAGATCCGTACCATCCTCACCGGCCTCGACCTGCTCGCCGCCGCCGGTCCGCACACCGACGAGTTCGACCTGGACACGGAACGCGCGGTCCGGGCGTTCCAGCAGTCCCGTGGGCTCAGCGTGGACGGCCGGGTCGGCTCGGAGACCTGGGGGGCGTTGGACGCCGCCCGCTGGCGGCTCGGCGCCCGCACCCTCTATCACGCGATCCCCGAGCCGCTCACCGGCGAGGACGTCCGGTCGCTGCAGGAACGACTGCTGGAGATGGGGTACGACGTGGGCCGCGCCGACGCCATCTACGGCATCCGGACCTCCCGTGCGGTGGCGCAGTTCCAGCGCGAGGTCGGGCTCACCCCCGACGGCTCCTGCGGGCCGCACACCATGGACGCGCTGCGCCGGATCGGTCGCAAGGTCGTCGGCGGCCGCCCCCAGTGGCTTCGCGAGTCCGACGCGATCCGCCAGTCCGGGCCGGCGCTGGTCGGCAAGACGGTGGTCATCGACCCCGGCCACGGTGGCACCGACCCGGGCATGGTGGTGCCGGACGGGCCGCTGCGCTGGACGGAGGCGGATCTCGTACACGACCTGGCGAGCCGGCTGGAGGGGCGGCTCGCCGCGTCCGGGGTGCGGGTTCAGCTCACCCGCGGTCCCGCGCCCGACACGTGCCTGCCGGACACCGACCGGGCGCTGCTGGCGAATTCGCTCGGCGCCGACGTCTTCATCTCGCTGCACCTGGACGGGCACGCCAACCCGGACGCGGACGGGGTGGCGACGTACCACTACGGCACCGACAACGGGGTGACGTCGGCGACCGGTGAGCGGCTGGCCGGGTTGGTGCAGCGGGAGATCGTGGCGCGGACCGGGCTGCGGGACTGCCGTACGCACGCCAAGGCGTGGGACCTGCTGCGGCTGACGCGGATGCCGGCGGTCCGGGTGGAGGTCGGCTACCTCACCTCACCCGTGGACCGCGCCCGGCTCGTCGACCCCCGGTTTCGGGACCGGGTGGTGGAGGCGATCGTGGCCGCGGTGCAGCGGATGTACTACCCGATCGAACGGGACGTGCCGACCGGCTCCCTCGACGTCAGCGAGCTGCGGGCGGTGGTGACCGCCGGCACGGTGGTCGACTGACGGCGAGCGCGTCAGCCGCTGGTGGAGCGGGTGGCCGGGGCGGGCCGGACCGGCCGGAGCAGGGTCTCCGGGCTCATCGACCCGAGCAGCTTCTCCAGCGCGTACTCGACGTCGGACTTCCAGCTCAGCGCCGTGCGCAGTTCGAGGCGCAGCCGGGGAAACCGGGGATGCGGACGTACCGTCTTGAAGCCGACGGAGAGGAAGAAGTCGGCCGGTGCCACGCACCCGCCGGCCGGATCGTCCGCGTCGCCGAACTTGGCGTCGCCGAACGCCTCGATCGCCTTGATCCCCCGCTTCGTCAGGTCCCGGGCGACGCCCTGCACCAACATGCGGCCCAACCCGCCGCCGGCGAACGCGGCGACCACGTTGGCGGTCATCAACAGGGCGGCGTCGGCGGAGACCGGCGACGTCGGGAAGGCCATCGAGCGGGGCACGTAGGCGGGCGGGGCGTACATCACGAAGCCCGCCGGCATGCCGTCGACGTACGCGAGCTTGCCGCAGGAGCCCCACTCCAGCAGGGTCTGGGAGACCCACGCCTCCTTCTCCAGGCCCGGGTCACCGGCGGCGCAGGCCCGGTCGGCCGAGACCGGATCCAGCTCCCAGTAGACGCACTGGCGGCAGGGGCGCGGAAGGTCCTCCAGCGTGTCGAGGGTCAGGCTGACCAGACGTCGCGACATATGGCGCATCCCCACAATAGGCTCGGTGGTGAGGCCGGCATGGAACGACAGCGCCGCCTTCCTGCCCCCGACGAGCGATCGTACGCCGCCGATCGACCGGACGGGAGGGGACGCGCAAATGCCCACCCCATCGGGGACGGTCCGCCATGTGGTCGATCCGTCCCGGCGCGGAGGCAGGCTGGCCTCGGCGGACTAGGATCGACAATCGGTGTCCCGTCCGCCATGGTCAGGAGCGTGCGGGGTACCCGGGGCGGGAGCCACCCGAGCTGCGATCGAGGTGAGGTCATGACCGGCACGACACTCGACGACTACACCGACCGGTACGCCCGGCGGGTACGCGGGATGACCGCCTCCGAGATCCGAGCACTCTTCGCGGTGGCCAGTCGACCCGAGGTCGTCTCCCTCGCCGGTGGCGCCCCGTACATCGCCGCGCTGCCGCTCGACGCGGTCGGCGAGATGCTGGGTCGGCTCGGCTCGGAGCACGGTGTGACCACCCTGCAGTACGGCATCGGGCAGGGCACCCTGGAGCTGCGCGAGCGGATCTGCGAGGTGATGTCCCTCTCCGGGATCGACGCCGCGTGCGGCGCCTCACCGGAGGACGTGGTGGTCACGGTGGGCGGGCAGCAGGCGCTCGACCTGGTGGCCCGGCTCTTCCTCGACCCCGGTGACGTGGTGCTCGCGGAGGGCCCGACGTACGTCGGCGCGCTCGGGGTGTTCCAGGCCG
The DNA here is from genome assembly GCF_040608295.1 of Micromonospora sp. NPDC005197. NCBI lineage: Bacteria > Bacillati > Actinomycetota > Actinomycetes > Micromonosporales > Micromonosporaceae > Micromonospora > Micromonospora sp. NPDC005197. The sequence goes on from NZ_JBEXHY010000005.1 coordinate 7,007, forward strand.
CCCAGGCGCAGGTGGTGCACGTGCCGATGGACGCCGACGGGCTGATCCCCGAGGCGTTGGAGACGGCCATCGCCGACCTCGCCCGTGCCGGTCGGCGGGTCAAGTTCCTCTACACCATCCCCACCTACCAGAACCCGACCGGCGTGACGCTCAGCGAGGAGCGCCGGGAACGCGTGCTCGACATCTGCGAGCGCGCCGGCCTGCTCGTGATCGAGGACGACCCCTACGGCCAGCTGGGTTTCGAGGGTGAGGCCCCGGCACCGCTGCGGGCCCGGCGGCGCGACGGTGTCTTCTACCTCAGCACCTTCTCCAAGACGTTCGCGCCCGGCCTGCGGGTCGGTTGGATCCTCGCGCCCCACGCGGTCCGCGACAAGCTGGTCATCGCGAGCGAGGCGCAGATCCTCTGCCCCAGCGGCTACGCGCAGGCCGCCGTGGCGACCTACCTCGGCACCATGCCGTGGCGGCAACAGCTCAAGGTCTACCGCGAGGTCTACCGCGAACGCCGCGACGCACTGCTCGACGCGCTGGCCGATCTGATGCCCGAGGGCACCAGCTGGACGACCCCGGCCGGTGGCCTCTTCGTCTGGGCCACCCTGCCGGACGGGCTCGATTCGAAGGCCATGATGCCGCGCGCCATCGCCGCCCGGGTCGCCTACGTGCCCGGCACCGGCTTCTACGCCGACGGCACGGGCACCGGCGCCATGCGACTGAACTTCAGCTTCCCGCCCCCGGAGCGGATCCGCGAAGGCGTCCGCCGACTGGCCGGCGTCATGGAGCAGGAGATCGCGACGCGCCGCGTCTTCGGCGCCGGGGCCGGCCCCGCCGGCCGGCGGGGCCGGCCCGGCTCCGACGTGCCGGGTCCCGACTTGGCATGATGCCGGCATGGGTACGACCGCTGCCGAGCGCTTCTCCGTGACCGATTCCGCCGTCGCGGCCGACCTGCGTGTGCTGGTGCTCGCCGGCGGGCTCTCCTACGAACGGGACGTGTCGTTGCGCTCCGGTCGTCGGGTGCTCGACGCTCTGCGTGCCGTGGGCGTCGAGGCCGAGCTGCGGGATGCCGACGTGGCACTCCTGCCCGCCCTCGCGGCCGATCCGCCGGACGCGGTCGTGATCGCCCTGCACGGCGCCACCGGGGAGGACGGCTCGCTGCGGGGAGTGCTGGACTTGTGCGGCATCCCGTACGTCGGCTGCGACGCCCGGGCCTCCCGGCTCGCCTGGGACAAGCCCTCCGCGAAGGCGGTCCTGCGCGAGGCGGGCATCCCCACGCCGGACTGGGTGGCCCTGCCGCACGACCGCTTCTCCGAACTGGGCGCGGTTGCCGTGCTGGACCGGATCGCCGACCGGCTCGGTCTTCCGCTCATGGTCAAGCCGACGCAGGGCGGCTCGGGTCTGGGCGCCGCGGTGGTCCGGGACGCCGCGTCACTTCCGGCCGCGATGGTCGGTTGCTTCGCGTACGACTCGACGGCACTGGTGGAGCGGTACGTGCCCGGCATGGACGTGGCGGTCTCCGTGATCGACCTCGGGGACGGCCCGCAGGCGCTGCCGCCGGTGGAGATCGTGCCGCGTAACGGCGTGTACGACTACGCCGCCCGCTATACCGCCGGTCGGACCACGTGGCACGCTCCGGCCCGGCTGGAGCCGGAGGTGGCCGCCTCGGTGGCCGAGGTCGCTCTCGCCGCGCACACCGCGCTCGGTCTGCGGGACCTGTCCCGGGTCGACGTGATCGTGGACGCCGCCGGCCAGCCGCACGTGTTGGAGGTCAACGTCTCGCCCGGCATGACGGAGACGTCGTTGCTGCCGCTGGCCGTCCAGGCCGCCGGCCTGGACTTCGGCCGCCTCCTCGGCTCGCTGGTGACCCGGGCCGCCGCCCGCCGCACGGCCTGACCCTGACCTCGACCCATCGCACTACCCGCCGGCCGTGCGGTCGGCGGGTGCCGCATCCGCGGACCTCTCGCCAACCCACGGCCGAACCGGCGGTCAGCGTGGCGCGGGTACGTCGGGTGGGATGCGCCCGTCGTCGGTGACGATGGTGGGGGCGCTGCGGGGGGACGGAATGACCGGGCCGCGTTGATCGCCTGTCGACTCGGGGGCGTCTTCGGGCGCCTTCGCGGATTCGGCCACGGCTTCGGCAGTCGAGCTGTCGGAGTGCGTCGACGCGGCAGCGTCCGCTGCCGTGGCGCCGGTTACCGTGGCGCCGGGGGATGCGGCCCCCGGGCTGGTGTCCAGGGCCGGGGTCTTCGGGCCGCCGTCCCCGTCAGCGCCAGGGTCGGGGGCGTCGGCGTCGCTCTCGACTGCTGGCTCCGGGATCTCCTCGGCCGCCTCGATGACCGACACGACCTCCTCCTGGGCGGCTGCGGCATGGGCAGCCGCCGCAGCGGACTGGGCCAGCAGGCTCGACGGCGCCTGCCACTGGATGCGGGGCGGCTCGGCCAGCGGCCGGCCACCGAACTCGGCGAGCCAGGCAGCGACGAGCGCTAGATTTTCCCGCCACTGCGCCTCGGAGATCGGCGGCAGGATCGAATCCCACAGGGACAGGAAGGTCCCTCGCAACTGAAGCCGGCCGTACGGTCGAGCCAGGAACCACATGTGCAGGTGGGCGGAGCCGTCGCCCCACCGGTTGACGTGCACCCGCGCCACGCCGTCCAGCGACCGGATGGCCCGCTCCAGACGTACGGTCATCACGCCCAGCTCGGCGGCGAGCAGATTCGGCAGGTCACCCAGGTCGAGGTGGGTCCGCGATTCCAGGATGAGCACCATCGGCAGGCCGGTCGGCCGGTCCATGGCGCGGACCCGCCACCGCTCTCCCACCCAGATGTAGGCGTCGTCCGGAGCGTTGCAGGCGGTGCATTCCCGGAGGCCCTCGCCCTTGCGTGGCGGTTCGACCGGGACCGGGTCGTCGAGCTGCTTCACGCGGAGGTCACCCTCGAAGGGAAACGAGGGCCACTGGGTGAAGTCCGGGACTGAGGGAGGGGTGTCGTGCACGACGCTGACCCTAACCGAGTCTGGCACCGCTGTCCCCTACCTGTTCGACCGGTCCCGACCCTCCCGATCAGCGTTCATCGTCGATCGCTGTTCCCGTCAGCGCTGACCGCCGGAGCGATATCCACAGGCTGCCGAGAACGCGAACACAGGCCGTCATCCACAGGCTGGCACCCGCTTTCACGCGGGGTTTCACGTGAAACGAGGGGTGCCTGTGGACAACGGGTGTGGATAACTTTTCGGCCCCTCAGTCGTTGCCGGCGTACCCCGTCGTCGCCGTGTTGGTACCGGGCGGCACCGAGGTCGCCTCGCCCGGAGGGTTGGGGCCTTGGCGGTGTGCCATGTGCCGGCGGGGCCGGTGCTTGCATGGTCGCCGTTTCACGTGAAACGGGTGGCTCTGGCTCAGCCCCGCGACGGACGCCCTTCAGGGCAGACGAGCAGGTGCCCCGTGCGGCCCCTCAGTGAGCCGCTGCCGTCCCGAGGGCGGAGAGGGGTGCCTCGGGTCGACCCGGCGCCCTGCGAGCGCCCCTCGGCGCCCGTGTAGGTCATCCGCCGTCCGGTCTGCCCTCGCGGGTCTCGCGCGCCGTGGGCTGGTCGGTTCCGTGCTCTGCTCCAGCTGACTCGGTGCTGCTGTCCTCGCTGACTCTGCACGGCTGAACCCGCACGGACATCGCGCGACCGTCGGCGCTCACTCCGCGCCACGCTCGCCAGCTTCGCGAGCGTGAGCCCACACTGACTTCGCGGTCGACCCACGCTGCGCTTCGCGCAGCCGGCGCTCGGCCTCTCGGGCCCGTCGACTCCCCAGGATCCGACAGCGCCCCGTCGAGGGACCGGCCGTCCCGGCCCAGATCTGGCACCGCGCCACCGAGGGCCGACCGTCCCGCCGCAGTTCTGGCGCCGCGCCGCCCAGGGGTCGACCATCTCGGTCTAGGTCTGGGCGCCGCGCCACCGAGGGCCGACCGTCCCGGCCTGGATCTGGCACCGCGCCGCCGAGGGGCCGACTATCGCGGCCCAGTCCTGGCACCGCGCCGCTGAGGCGTCGACCATCCCAGCCTAGGTACGGGCAGCGCGTCGCCGAGGGGTCGACCACTTCGACTTACCGAACTCTCGTGTGCCGCACCGAGATGGCACCGGTTCATGCGCTCGCCGCCAGGCACCTGCGGCCGAGCCGGCACCCGGGGCCGGGGGCTGGCCAGCCGAGAGCGAACAGGTTCTGACCGCTGAGCGCGTGGTGCCGTTTCACGTGAAACGGGGACGGATGCGGAACGGCCGCGCACCCCGGGGGGACGCGCGGCCGTAATGGGAGACGGGACGCTCAGTCCTCCGTCTCTTCCTCCTCCTGCGGCACGCCGATGATGCCGACGATCCGCTCCAGGTCGTCCACCGTGGCAAACTCGATCGTGATCTTGCCCTTGCTCCGGCCGATGTCCACCTTCACCCGGGTGTCGAAGCGGTCCGACAGTCGATCGGCGAGATCCGACAGGGCGGGCGCGTGCGGCTTCGGTCGCCGCTTGGCGGCCTGGCCCTTCGCCGGGCCGTCGTTCAGGGTGAGAGCCACGATCTCCTCGGTCGCCCGCACCGACAGCCCTTCGGCCACGATGCGCAACGCCAACTGCTCCTGGGCCTCCGAGTCGTCGAGGCTCAACAGCGCACGGGCGTGGCCGGCAGACAGGATGCCCGCGGCAACCCGGCGCTGCACCTGGGCCGGCAGGTTCAAGAGCCGGATCGTGTTGGAGATCTGCGGCCGGCTGCGGCCGATCCGGCGGGCCAACTCCTCGTGGGTGGCACCGAACTCCTCCAGCAACTGCTGGTACGCGGCGGCCTCTTCCAACGGGTTCAGGTTGGCCCGATGGATGTTCTCCAGCAGCGCGTCGCGGAGCATGGCGTCGTCGCGGGTGTCCCGGACGATCGCCGGGATGTTCTCCCGGCCCACCGCCTGGGCAGCCCGCCAACGGCGCTCGCCCATCACCAGCTCGTACTTCTCGTCGTCGAGCTGACGCACGACGATCGGCTGGAGGAAACCGACCTCCTGGATCGACGTCTTCAGTTCCTCCAGCGCCTCCTCGTCGAAGACCTGGCGGGGCTGCTTCGGGTTCGGCACGATCGCGTCGACCGGGATCTCCGCGAACCGGGCACCCGGCACGGGACTGAGCGTGGGCTCGGGCTGGTGGACTGTCGACACGACGGGAGCCGTCGACTGGGTCCCGGCGGTCGCACCGTCGTCGACGTCAACGTGCCCGTTCTCCGACTCGGCCGTCACGGTGCCGGCGGCACCCGGCACCGGCCCGGTCGGGATGAGCGCCCCCAGGCCCCGTCCCAGACCGCCCCGAGGACGGTTTTTCATGCCACGCCTCCCAGCGACTTGTCCCCACTACGCATTCCGACCCACCGGCTCCTTGACGCCCCGCTCGGCGATCTCCTGGGCGGCCTCGAAGTAACTCGTGGCGCCCCGCGAACCGGGATCGTAGGTCATCACCGACTGGCCGTAGCTGGGTGCCTCGGAGACCCGCACGTTGCGGGGGATGACCGCTTGGAGGACCTTGTCGCCGAAGTGGTTCCGGACGTCCTGCTCGACCGCGTCCGCGAGGCGGGTACGCCGGTCGTACATGGTGAGCAGGATGGTGGACACGTCGAGCTTCGGGTTGAGGTGTTGCCGCACCAGGTTGATGTTGTTGATCAGCTGGTTGAGCCCCTCCAGGGCGTAGTACTCGCACTGGATCGGGATCAGCACCTCCTGCGCGGCGACCAGAGCGTTGACCGTGAGCAGGCCGAGCGAGGGCGGGCAGTCGATGAAGACGTAGTCGAACTGGCCCGGGTAGGCGGCGATCGCGCGGTCGAGGCGCGACTCCCGCGCCACCACCGACACCAGCTCGATCTCCGCGCCGGCGAGGTCGATCGTGGCCGGTACGCACCACAGGTTGGGGATGCCCTCAACCGCCTGCGCCACCTCGGAGAGCGGCACGCTGTTGATCAGACAGTCGTAGACGTCGGGGATGCCGGTGTGGTGCGGCACGTTGAGGCCGGTCGAGGCGTTGCCCTGCGGGTCAAGATCGACCACGAGCACCCGGTTGCCATGCAGGGCGAGTGCCACCGCGAGGTTGACCGTGGTCGTGGTCTTACCCACGCCGCCCTTCTGGTTGGCGACGCACATGACCCGGGTCCGGTCCGGTCGAGGCATGGTCACCTCGCCACTGGGATTCAGGATCTGCACGGCGCGCATCGCCTCCATAGCCAACGGTGGGTCATCCTCTTCGCGCGTCGGGGTTTCACGTGAAACGTACGTGGGATCGGCCGCGACCGCGGCCAGCGACTCGGTCGACGTGACCGGTACGTCCGGGACCACCGGCGCCGCATCGCGTGCCGCCGCTGCGGTCGGCTGGTGCGGCACTGCCGGCTCGAAGCGAACCGCCGCGGCCGTGTTCCGCCGGCCGAGCGGCTGTCGCACCTCGGCGGCGTTGACCGGTCGACTGGGTCCGTCGGATGCTCGACGACCAGCCGTCGGCTCGGGAGTCTCCAACCCGGCGAGGTGAACCGCCGGGTCGTCCCGCGATACCAGCGGATCGCTGTCCGCTGGAGGGGTGGACGCCCCGGTGGCACCGGGCGACCAGCTGGGGTAGTCGGTTTCACGTGAAACAGGGTCGCTGGTTGACCCGGTCACGCGTGGATCGTCGTACCTGCCGTCGTCATGCACCTGTCATCCCTGCCCGCTTCGGATGGTCGGTCCGCGCCCCGGTCAACTTGGCCACACCCGCGCTCGCACCCCGGAGCGTACGGCCCCTCGGGAGCGGTCGGAGTCCGCGACGTCCGTCGGCCGCTCCACATTATCGACGCGCGGTCAGCCTACGGCGGACGGGCGCGGCCGGTCCACGTCGGGTTCTCATTCGCTCGTCCATCCGTACCGGTACAACGAGGCAACCCTCCGACCGGACGCCCGATGGCGCGATGGTCAGCGGCGGCGAGCTCGCCCGCCGCGGGAGCGCTTACTGGCAGCCGGCCGGGCCGGACCGACCATCCGCTCACGGACGATCTCCACCACGGTCGTGGGCGGGTCGATCACCCCGACACCACAGAGGTGTACGGCGGCTTCCCCGCCACCGAGTCGCGCCACGACGTCGGCGTGCTCCTCGATCTCCGCAGCGGCGGACGATCCCTTGAGCGCCAGCAGCCGCCCACCCCGCACGGCCAGTGGGAGGCACCAGGTCGCCAACCGGTCCAGCGGTGCGACCGCGCGGGCCGTCACCACGTCGCCGCTGATCGGTTCCCGGCCACTCGATCCGCTGGCGGCTTCGTCGGCGCGGCCGCGGAACACCCGTACCGACCTGGTCAGGCCGAGCCGCTCAACGACCTCGATCAGGAACGACGTCCGCCGAGCCAGCGGTTCGATCAGGGTGACCGTCAGGTCGGGGCGCGCGATGGCCAGCACCAGACCGGGCAGACCGGCGCCGGAGCCCACGTCGAGCACGCTCGCCCCGGTCGGAATGCGTTCGACCACCGCGGCGCAGTTGAGCAGATGACGGTCCCAGATCCGGGGCGCCTCGCGCGGGCCGATCAGACCGCGGACCACACCGTCGGTGGCCAGGATTTCGGCGTACGCGGCGGCCAGGTCGAGCCGGTCACCGAAGAGGGTCAGTGCGGCCGGAGCCAGCTCGGGCGGCAGCGCGACGTCCGACGGCGACGGTGTGCCGTCGGCCGAGGCGGCCGGTGGCGGCGAGCCGTCGGCGGGGAGAGCCGAGGACGGGCCGGCGGCAGCCTCGTCGTACTCCGTCGGGTCGGTGTCGGCAGTGGCACGCCGGACAGCGGACGGCCCGGACGGCGTACCGCCCGGGCCGGTCACGGCGTCAGCCGTGGTGTCGTCGTGGGTCACCCGGTCAGTCCGCCGGTCGCACGACGATGCGCCGGTTGGGCTCGACGCCCTCCGACTCGCTCTCCACGCCGGACATGGCGTTGACGACGTCGTGGACGCACTTGCGCTCGAACGCGGACATCGCCTCCAGGCGCACCGGCTCGCCGTACTCCTTGACCTTCTCGACGGCGTTCTTGGCGACGGCGGCGAGTTCCTTGCGGCGGTTCGCCCGGTAGCCGCCGACGTCGAGCAGCAGGCGGCTCGGCGTACCGGTCTGCCGGAAGACGGCGAGGCGGGTCAGCTCCTGGAGCGCCTCCAGGGTGGCGCCGCGCTGACCGACCATGTTCTGCAGTCGAGCACCGACCACCTCGACCACCGGACGGCCGCCGGCGACCAGCTCGTCGATGTCGCCGTCGTAGTCGAGGATGTCGAGCAGCCCCTCGACGTAGTCGGCCGCGATCTCGCTCTGCCGGAACAGGTCGGACTCGCCCACGGCCTTCTTCTCACGACCACCGGCGGCGGCCTCGGTGTCGTCGCCGTCGGCCTCGGTCTCGTCGTCCTCGGTGTCGTCGCCGTCGACCGCGAGCGTCGCGGTCTCCTCCTCGTCCAGGGACTGCTCGGCGCGGGGGATGCTGGTCTCGGTCACGGTCTCATCTCCGTACTCGCTCGGCCGGACCGTCGGGTCCGCTGGTTTCCCGGGGCCGGCGGGAGGTCGCCGGTGCCCACGGGCACGTCTGTACGGGCAGTGTCGCCCGTGACCGCGTCGTGCGCGGTCGGTTCCGCCCGGCGCCGGCCGTACGGCGGCTGCGCGGTGCGGGGTCGGGCCGCCGCCGGTTGCCCGGCGACGAGCCCTACGGGGTTCAGCCCTGCCGCTTGGCCGGGCGGCTCTTCTTCGGGTTGGCCGGCTTGGCGCCCGGCTTCGGGCCCGCCACCTTCGGCGCGGTCGCCTTGACCGGGGCCGTGGGGGCGGCCTTGCCGCGCCCGAACAGGCCGCCCGACTTGGCGGGCTGCACCGGGTTGCGAGTGGCCGCGGGGGCGGTGGCCTTCTTGGCGGTCACCGGCGGCGGGAACTTCCGCAGCACCCACTGCTGCTGCCCGAGGGTGAAGAGGTTGTTCGTGACCCAGTAGATGATCACACCGATCGGGAAGATCGAGCCGGAGATCAACAGCGAGGCGGGGATGCCGTAGAGCATCAGCCGCTGGATCATCCGCTGCTGCGGGTCCTCAGCCCACCCGGTCTTGAGGATCATCTGACGGCTGGTCAGGTAGGTGGTCGCGATCATGACCAGGACCAGGATACCGGCGATGATCTTGACCGTGGTGCCGTTGGCGCCGAGACGGGCCAGCTCGTCGGCGCTGGAGCCGAACTTGCCGGCGATCGGGGCGGTGAACAGCTTGGCGTTCGACGCGCTGTCGAACTGTTCGACCGTCCAGCCGTAGAGGGTCTTGCTCTGCTTGGCCGGGTCGAGGCGGCGCAGCACGTGGAAGAGGCCGAGGAAGACGGGGATCTGGAGGAACATCGGAAGGCAGCCCATGAGCGGGTTGGCCTTTTCCTTCCGGTAGAGCTCCATCATTTCCTTCTGGAGCGTCTCCCGGTCACCCTTGTGCTTCTCCTGCAGCTCCTTGACCTTGGGCTGCAGTGCCTGCATCGCCCGCTGAGACTTGATCTGCTTGACGAAGACCGGGAACAGGATCACCCGGACGGAGACCACCAGAAAGACGATGGCCAGGATCCAGGCGAAGTTGGTGCCGATCACCGCGTCGATGGGCACCCCGATGGCGTCCCAGGCGGAGTGCCAGGTCAGCAGGATCCACGAAATCGCGTAGTAGATCCAGTCGAGACTCAATTCGGTGCTCCAGTCACATCGGCACGGCGGCGACCGCCCGGCTCCGGCACCGGGTCATGTCCACCAGGGTGGAAGGGGTGGCAGCGCAACAGCCGCCGGACCGCCAGCGCGGCTCCCCGGAGCGCGCCGTGCCGGGCCACCGCCTCCTGGGCGTACGCACTGCACGACGGGTAGAACCGACAGCGAGCCGGCAGTGCCGGACTTATCCACCGACGGTACGCGATGATGGGCGCGATCAGCACCCTGGCACCGGTTGACGTCGGGCGCGGGGCGGTCGGGTCGGTGCTCACCGGGACCGCCTCTCCCGGGGGGTGCGGGCAACCGCGATGGCGGAGTCCAGATCCGCGGCGAGCCGGGGATACGACGCCTCGGCCGCGGCGGGCAGCGCCCGGACGACAAGGGTGCTGCCGGCGGGCAGCGCGTCCAGCCGCTCCCGGACCAACGCCCGCAGTCGACGCCGGACCTTGTTGCGGACCACCGCGTTTCCGACGGCCTTGGATACGACGAAGCCGGCGCGGGCCGGAGCGGAGGGCTGCTCCGCAACGGTGTCCCGCGCCGGCTCCGGCGAGGTCGTTGTGCTGGTCCCGGTGGCCGACGGCATGGTCAGGTGGACCACGACCGCGCCTCGGCCGACGCGACGGCCACCGCGAACCGCTGCGGCGAAGTCAGTGCTACGCCGCAGTCGCTGTGCGGCGGCCAGCACGACTGCCCACGTCCCCCGGACCGGCCCGGTCGGCTCAGGCCGACAGGGTGGTGCGACCCTTGGCGCGGCGGCTCGAGAGGATGGCACGGCCGGCACGGGTGCGCATGCGCAGCCGGAAGCCGTGGGTCTTCGCGCGCCGGCGGTTGTTCGGCTGGTAGGTGCGCTTGCTCACGTCAGGCTCTCCGTTTTCGTACGCGCCCCGCGCGACGGGATCGCCGGGGTCGTGGGGTGGTCCAGGCCACCTCGACGGTGGCCACCGATCGGTGCTGCCCTGCGGAGCCGAACCTCGGCGGTGCGGGGATGCGACCGCGGACAGCAAGCACCCATCACCCTAGCAGAGGACGAGAGAGCAGCCGCTCCAGCCTACGCAGGGGTGCAATGACCGTCAAACACCCACAGCGGGGGACATCGGGACGCGCCCGGGACCGAAGGGGCGGTTTTCGCTGATGCCGACAAGGCCGCTGCCGCGTCGCCGGTTGATGGGGCAGGGACAACGCTGTTACCGTGCCCGATTGCGGTGAGCGTCGGAAGCTCCGGTCGTCGCGCGCAGGCAAGACCGGACACGCTGGTGAATCGTTCGGCACGGTGAACCCGCTTCAGCGCACGTCCAGGCAGGGGGCAGGTCCCACCCGCGCCCGGCGGGCGGCCACAATCGGTCGGTACACAGGCTGTGGATAACCTGTGGACGACCGCTGGTCAGCTGTCCGGGTGGGTGTTGTTCCACCCGCGCACGCGGCGGGCCCGGGACGGCCGGCTGGCAGACAGCGGCGGCCGGGAGCAGAGGCGAGGGGGTGGCACGACGGTGGCCGGTACGACCGACCTTGCCGCGGTGTGGTTGGCGGCGACCGACGAGCTCGCCGACGAGATCATCTCTGCCCAGCAACGTGCCTACCTCCGGCTGACCCGGCTCCGGGCGATCGTCGAGGACACCGCGCTGCTCTCCGTACCGGACGCGTTCACCCGGGACGTGATCGAGTCGCGGCTCCGCCCGGCGATCACCGAGGCGCTGACCCGCCGGCTCGGCCGGCCGATCCAGGTGGCCGTGACCGTGCGGGTGGCCGAGGACGCCACCGGGCGCCCGGCCGGCACCGTCTACCGCAGCACCCCCGAGCCGGGGCTGCTCGACGTCGAGGATCCGCCGTCCGCCCCGCTCGGCGACGAGTACACCGGGCGAGGTGTGGCCGACGAGGCAATTGGTGAGCAGCAGCGCCCACCCGCGAGCGCCGTGCCGCCGGCACCGGCGGGTCCGCCTCCCGCGTCGGCCGTCGACGGGCACCGGTCCGGCCTGATCCCCGCCAGCCGGGACGGGCAGGAGGCCCTCTTCAGCGCGGCCTTCGTGGAGCCGATGCGGTCGCCCCGACCGGCGCCCGAGCGGCGCGGGTACGACGAACAGGCGGCCCGCCTCGACCCGCCCGGCCCCGACACCCGGCCCTACGAGCCCCGCTACCGCGAGGACGCCGCGTCCCCCCGGGACCAGCACGTGATCCGTTCGCTGCCCCGTGACGGTGCGACGGACAGCGGTCCGGGCCGCAGTGGGATGGAACACCGCGCGGGCGGCCGCGACGACCGCCGACTGCCCGGCACCGACACCGGCGGCAACCGGCTGAACCCGAAGTACATGTTCGAGACGTTCGTCATCGGCTCGTCCAACCGGTTCGCCCACGCGGCGAGCGTGGCGGTGGCCGAGTCGCCGGCGAAGGCGTACAACCCGCTGTTCATCTACGGCAGCTCTGGGTTGGGCAAGACGCACCTGCTGCACGCCATCGGGCACTACGCCACGACGCTCGGCAACGCCCGGTCGGTGCGGTACGTCTCGACCGAGGAGTTCACCAACGACTTCATCAACTCGCTGCGGGACGACAAGACCAGCGCGTTCCAGCGGCGCTACCGCGACGTCGACATCCTGCTGATCGACGACATCCAGTTCCTGGAGAACCGCGAGCGTACGCAGGAGGAGTTCTTCCACACCTTCAACACCCTGCACAACGCCAACAAGCAGATCGTCATCACCTCGGACCGGTCGCCGAAGCAGTTGGCCACGCTGGAGGACCGGCTGCGGACGCGCTTCGAGTGGGGTCTGCTCGCCGACATCCAGCCGCCGGATCTGGAGACGCGGATCGCGATCCTGCAGAAGAAGGCGGCGCAGGAGCGGCTGTACGCCCCGCCGGACGTGCTGGAGTTCATCGCCTCCCGGGTGTCGAACTCGATCCGGGAGTTGGAGGGCGCGCTGATCCGGGTGACCGCGTTCGCGAGCCTGACGCGGTCGACCGTCGAGCTGTCGCTGGCCGAGGAGGTGCTGCGGGACTTCATCCCGGACGGCGCCGGCCCGGAGATCACGGCGGACCAGATCATGGTCTCCACGGCCGACTACTTCGGGGTGAGCCTGGAGGACCTGCGCGGCCAGTCCCGCTCCCGGGTGCTGGTCAACGCCCGCCAGGTGGCCATGTACCTGTGTCGGGAGCTGACCGAGTTGTCGCTGCCCCGGATCGGGCAGGCGTTCGGCGGCCGGGACCACACCACGGTCATGCACGCGGACCGCAAGATCCGCCAGCAGATGGCCGAGCGGCGTTCGCTCTACAACCAGATCGCCGAGCTGACCAACCGAATCAAGCAGAACACCTGAGGGATACGTCGCACGACGCGGCGGACACGCCCGGCCGGAGATCCGGCCGGGCGTTCTTTTTTTCGACTCCGGCGGGCCTCGGCTCGCCTCCCGGGCGGCTTCGGCTTGACCCTCGACATGGTGCAGACCACAGGATCGACGCCGTGTCCACCTTGATACTCACTCGTTGTCCACAGCTCGTTATCCACCGTCGGTGGATAACTACGGTCCGTCCTCCGCCAGTTACCCACAGGCTGTGGAGAAACCCTGTGTACGACGCTGTGGACGGCTGGGGACAACGACGAGGTTGTCCACCGATGACCGTCGACCTGTGTACGAGCTGTTGAAGGTTCTGGGGACAACAGCAATGGTGATCTTCTCGGTCGTCCACAGGCATGGGGAGAAAGTCGGTGGATTACCGGTGGACAACCGGTGGACAACGGTGGACAACCGGCCGTCGTCGCCGGGCTGTGGACACCCGAGGCAGTTGTACCCCCGGTTCTCCACAGCCAACTCACCGGTGGATAACCTGTCTGAGCTGCGCAGACCCGAGTTCTCCACAGTTTGCACAGGTGCGATGAAGACGATGGGTTATCTCTTCTAAGAGAACAAAAACCAATCATCACCGTTGGGCTTTCTGTGGATCGGGCCGAACGCTGCCGGACAGGCCGGTCAGCATCGACACGATCCACGGGGTCGGGCGCACAGCCGATGTCCCTGCGCCCTAAGGTGCGATGGGTACCCGCACGGTCGGGCGGGACGGTAGGCAGCGGTCGGCATGAGAGAGTTGTCGGTGACGTCGACGCGGAGGCATTGATGAAGTTCCGAGTGGAGCGCGACGCGCTCGCCGAGGCCGTGGCGTGGACCGCGAAGAGCCTGCCGAACCGGCCATCCGTACCGGTGCTCGCCGGGGTGATGCTCCGCGTCACCGACGGCAACCTGCGGGTCTCCGGTTTCGACTACGAGGTTTCCAGTCAGGTGACCGTCGAGGTGCAGGGTGACGCCGACGGCGCCGCGCTGGTCTCCGGTCGCCTGCTCGCCGAGATCACCAAAGCGTTGCCGGCCAAGCCGGTCGACATCGCCGCGGTCGGCGCCCACCTCGAACTGGTCTGCGGCAGCGCCCGGTTCACCCTGCCCACCATGCCGGTGGAGGACTACCCCGCCCTGCCCGAGATGCCGCAGAGCGCCGGCACCGTCGACGCCGCGGCGTTCGCCACAGCGGTCTCCCAGGTGGCCATCGCCGCCGGCCGGGACGAGACGCTGCCGATGATGACCGGCGTCCGCGTCGAGCTCTCCGGCAACACGCTGTCGATGCTCGCCACCGACCGGTACCGGCTGGCGTTGCGCGAGATCCAGTGGCGGCCCGACGACCCCGAGGTCAGTATCAACGCCCTGGTCCCGGCCCGCACCCTGAACGACACCGCCAAGGCGCTCGGCCCGCTGGGCGGCGAGGTCACCCTCGCCCTCGCTCAGGGCGCGGCGGGCGAGGGCATGGTCGGCCTCGCAGGCGGCACCCGTCGCACCACCAGCCGGCTGCTCGACGGCGCCAACTACCCGCCGGTGCGCTCGCTCTTCCCGGCCACCCACAACGCCGAGGCCCGGGTGTCGGTCAGCACCCTGATCGAGGTCGTCAAGCGGGTCGCCCTGGTGGCCGAGCGCACCACCCCGGTGCTGCTCAGCTTCAGCGCCGACGGGCTGGTGGTCGAGGCCGGCGGCTCCGAGGAGGCACGGGCGAGCGAGGCGATGGAGGCCACCTTCACCGGTGACGCGCTGACCATCGGCTTCAACCCGCAGTACCTCATCGACGGCCTGGCGAACCTGGGCTCGCAGACCGCCGTGCTGTCGTTCGTCGACGCCTTCAAACCCGCGGTGATCTCACCCGCCGGCGAGGATGGCGAGACCATTCCGGGGTATCGGTACCTCATCATGCCGATCCGCGTGTCTCGCTGATCGCGCCCAGCAACACCCAGATCCACGGAGGTAGGAACAAATGCAGCTCGGCCTGGTAGGACTCGGCCGGATGGGCGGCAACATGCGCGAGCGGTTGCGGGCTGCCGGCCACGAGGTGGTCGGTTTCGATCACAACCCGCAGCTGAGCGACGCGGCAAGCCTCGCCGAGCTGGCGCAGAAGCTGGAATCGCCGCGGGCGGTCTGGGTCATGGTGCCTGCCGGCGTCACCGACGCCACGATCGACGAACTCGCCGGGGTGCTCGGCGAGGGCGACATCATCATCGACGGCGGCAACTCCCGCTTCAGCGACGACGCTCCCCGGGCCGAGCGGTTGAACGAGCGCGGCATCGGCTACGTGGACGTCGGCGTCTCCGGGGGCGTCTGGGGCCGGCAGAACGGCTACGGGCTGATGGTCGGCGGCGCCCAGGAGCACGTCGACCGGCTCATGCCGATCTTCCAGGCGCTCAAGCCGGAGGGGGAGTTCGGTTTCGTGCACGCCGGCCCCGTCGGCGCCGGGCACTACTCGAAGATGGTGCACAACGGCATCGAGTACGGCCTCATGCACGCCTACGCCGAGGGCTACGAGCTGTTGACCGCCTCCGAGCTGGTGACCAACGTCCCGGGCGTGTTCAAGTCCTGGCGCGAGGGCACCGTGGTCCGCTCCTGGCTGCTCGACCTGCTGGACCGGGCCCTCGACGAGGACCCGGAGCTGGCCGATCTGAGCGGCTACACCGAGGACACCGGCGAGGGTCGCTGGACCGTCGACGAGGCGGTCCGTCTCGCCGTCCCGCTGAACGTCATCACCGCCTCCCTGTTCGCCCGGTTCGCCTCCCGGCAGGACGACTCACCCGCCATGAAGGCCGTCGCCGCGCTGCGCCAGCAGTTCGGTGGCCACGCCGTCCACAAGCGCTGAGCGGTATCCACACCCTGTGTACGTCCACCGGCTGGAACTGGTCGACTTCCGCTCGTACGAGCGGGTCGCCGTCGACCTCCAGCCGGGGGCGAACGTCCTGATCGGCGCCAACGGCGTCGGCAAGACCAATCTCGTCGAGGCGCTCGGCTACGTGGCGACCCTGGATTCGCACCGGGTCGCCACGGACGCGCCGCTGGTCCGGATGGGCGCCACCTCGGCGGTGATCCGCTGCGCGGTAATCCACGACGGCCGGGAACTCCTCGTTGAGCTGGAGATCGTGCCGGGCCGGGCCAACCGGGCGCGGCTGGGCCGCTCCCCGGCGCGCCGGGCGCGGGACGTGCTCGGCGCCCTGCGACTGGTGCTCTTCGCGCCGGAGGACCTGGAGCTGGTCCGCGGCGATCCGGCCGAGCGCCGTCGCTACCTGGACGACCTCCTGGTCAACCGGCAACCCCGCTATGCGGGAGTACGGGCCGACTACGAGCGGGTCGTCAAGCAGCGCAACGCTCTGCTGCGTACCGCGTACCTCGCCCGCAAGACCGGCGGTTCCCGGGGCGGCGACCTCGGCACCCTCGCCGTCTGGGACACCCACCTGGCCCAGCACGGCGCGGAGCTGCTCGCCGGGCGGCTGGAGCTGGTCGCCGCGCTCACCCCGCACGTCGCCAAGGCGTACGACGCGGTGGCCGCCGGACGGGGCGCGGCCGGTATCGCCTACCGGCCGTCGATCGAGCTGGCCGAGCCGACCACCGACCGGGCCACGCTGGCCGAGGCGCTGACGACCGCGCTCGCCGCCTCCCGCACCGCCGAGATCGAACGGGGAACCACCCTCGTCGGCCCGCACCGCGACGAGCTGGCCCTGTCCCTCGGTCCGCTCCCCGCCAAGGGGTACGCCAGCCACGGCGAGTCCTGGTCCTTCGCGCTCGCCCTGCGGCTGGCCGGGTACGACCTGCTGCGCGCCGACGGTATCGAGCCGGTCCTGGTGCTCGACGACGTCTTCGCCGAGCTGGACACCGGGCGCCGGGAGCGGCTGGCGGAGCTGGTCGGCGGGGCGAGTCAGCTGCTGGTCACCTGCGCCGTGGACGACGACGTGCCGGCCGCGCTGCGCGGCACCCGCTATCAGGTCGGCGAGGGGACGGTACGACGTGTCGGATGAACCGGACGCCAGGCGGTCAGGCGCCAACCGCACCGGCAGCGGCCGGCAGGCCGGTGACGCCGCGAACGCGCGTACCGCACGGTCGGGAGCGACCGGAGACGGCGCCGGCGGTCCGGTCGTGGCCGGAAGCGGCGCGGCCGGTGTCGACGGCGGCGGGCCGGCGGACGGTGCGACCGGGCCGGAGCTGGCCCGGGCGGTGCTCGACGCGGCGCTGTCCCGCCGGCAGGCGGCGGCGCGCACCCGGCGTACCCCCGGGAGCGGCGCGGACGGCGCCAGCGGCTCGGGACGGCGGCTGCGTGGCTACTCGGGCCCCGGCCCCGACCCGCGCGACCCGCAACCCCTCAGCGCCGTGCTGAACCGGTTGGTCAAGGCGCGCGGCTGGCAGCAGCCCGCCGCCGAGGCCACCGTGTTCGGCGCCTGGGAGCGGGTGGTCGGCGCCGAGGTCGCCCAGCACAGCCGGCCGGTCAAGCTGGAGAACGGCGAACTGACCGTGGAGGCGCGCTCGACGGCCTGGGCGACCCAACTGCGGCTGCTCGCCGGCTCGCTGCTCAAGCAGATCGCCCAGGAGGTCGGGCACAACGTGGTGCGCAAGCTGCACATCCACGGCCCGGCCGCGCCGTCCTGGCAGAAGGGGCCGCGCCGGGTGCGCGGTCGGGGGCCGCGCGACACGTACGGCTGAGCCCGGCCCTCTCAGCGCCGCCGGTCGGCTTCGCGGGCCGCCCGCTTGCGCTCGCGCTGCTCCTGGGTGTAGCGCTTGCGCTCGGCCAGGTCGCGTTTCCACGCCTCGCGGGCCTCGGCCGAGCCACCCTGCACGGCGCCCGCGACCCCGTCGGCCGGGCCGGCGAGGTTCCGGAACGTCCACCGCATCAGGCGACCACCCTCGCCCGGCGTCCTGTTCGCCGTGCCGTCCTCGCTCATCCGCAGTCCCTCCACGCGATCAGTTGCCACACCAATGATTGGCACACCAACGATCGCTACGATAGTCAGCATGCAGTCAGCGAGCAACCGATGAGCGGGCAGCCGGAGGGCGTCGATCCGTTGGCGCTGGAGCAACAGGTCTGCTTCGCCCTGTCGGTCGCCGCACGCAGCGTGGTGGCCGTCTACCGGCCGCTGCTGGAACCGATGGGGCTGACCCACCCGCAGTACCTGGTGATGCTGGCGCTGTGGCAGCACGCGCCGTTGTCCGGCCGCGACCTCAGCCGCCTGCTGCAGCTCGACCCGGGCACCCTGTCGCCCCTGCTCAAGCGGCTCGAAGCAGCCGGCTACCTGCGCCGGGAACGCGACGCCGCCGACGAACGCAGCCTCGCCGTCACCCTCACCGCCACCGGCGCCGCGCTGCGCGTCCAGGCCGAGCGGATCCCGGCCGCGATCGTGCAACGCCTCGGGCTGCCCGTCGAGGACCTGCAGCACCTGCACGCGGTGCTCACGCAGGTGATCGCGGCGGCCAACCGGCCCGGCGGCGACCCGGCCGCCCCGCAGAGCGGGACGGCCGCTCAGGCGTCGGCGTAGACGGCGAAGCCGCGCTCGGCGCAGCGTCGGTAGAACGCCGCCAGCACGCCCAGCTCCGCGCAGGTGAAGTTCCACTGCGGCGGATCACCGCGCTCGTCGCGCAGCGCGTCGAGTCGGGTCTCCAGCCAGCGCAGCTGCTGCTCGGCCAACCGGCCGTCGCCGAGCAGCGCCCGCAGCACCGTGCTCACCGAGTCGAAGGTGACCGTCTCGCCGTACTCCCGGTGGCCGGCCACGAACCGCTCGATGCCGCCGGCGATCCAGGCGCAGCCGTCCGGGTCGATCACCGGATCCTCGTCCTCGGCGGCGGCGTCTGTGGCATACAACACACCTTCGAGGCCGAGCAGGAGATCCACCAGCTCGGTGTACGCGGTCGCCCGGACGGTGCCGGTCTTCGCGATCAGCTCGGCCAGCGCCGCCGTCGGCGCGGAGATCCGTGGCAGGTCGACGATCTCGCCGAAGTCGACGAACTCGGCCGGCGCCACCGGATCGTAGAAGCGGCCGGTCCGCGGCCAGTGCACCGCGACGTTGTCCAGCCCCATCTGTCACCTCTTAGAGAGCACGTGTCGGGTCGATCGGGTCGATCGTCCCGGTTCCGGCCGGTAAAGATCAAGGCCGCTTCCGGGGCGCCGCAAACGTACGGCACGGACGGTCCGGCCGCGACCCCCGACCCGCCCGAGCGCGGGTCAACCCGTCCGGGGGCGGCGCGTCCGATCAAAGCCTGGCGTGTGGGGGGAGTCGAGGGTAATGGGGTTCTGCCGGCTACGGACATCTCAGCCGCCTCGTTGAGGGTGCCGAGTGGTGGTTCTGTCCTCCGCGCACAGTAGGATTGACAGTGAGACGAAGACCCGGTGCGGGGCGAGGGACGGGGCCGGTGGCCCCAGCATCATTCTCCACTCCGGGTTGAGCCGATCGCGATCCGCGGGCAACCGCGGCGACCGGCGCGTTCGACCCGCTGTCCGGAGGTCTCGGGCACCGGTCCACGCGTCGACGTCGCGTCCTGTCCGCCGAACCCGCGCCCGACGCGCCCTCCCGGCGCCGACGACGCGAGAAAGTGGCCGAGGGTGGCAGCGCAGGACAAGCAGGAGTACGGCGCAGAGTCGATCACCGTTCTCGAGGGGCTGGAGGCGGTTCGCAAGCGGCCCGGTATGTACATCGGGTCCACCGGCGAACGCGGTCTGCATCACCTCGTCTGGGAGGTCGTCGACAACGCGGTCGACGAGGCGCTGGCCGGATACTGCGACACCATCGACGTGGTGCTGCTCGCCGACGGCGGCGTCCGGGTCACCGACAACGGCCGAGGCTTCCCCGTCGACCTGCACCCGAAGCTGAAGAAGCCGGGTGTCGAGGTCGCGCTGACCATCCTGCACGCCGGCGGCAAGTTCGACGGCAAGGCGTACGCGGTCTCCGGCGGTCTGCACGGCGTCGGCGTCTCCGTCGTGAACGCGCTCTCCACGCGGATGTTCGTCGAGATCCACAAGTCCGGCTCCGTGTGGCGGCAGCACTACACCAACTCCAAGCCGAGCCCGCTGGAGAAGGGCGAGGCCACCGACCGCACCGGCTCGGCGGTCTCCTTCTGGCCGGACCCCGACGTCTTCGAGACGGTCGACTTCGACTTCCAGACCATCTACCGGCGCCTACAGGAGATGGCCTTCCTCAACCGTGCCCTGCGCATCCACCTGCTCGACGAGCGGGTGGCCGAGGAGGAGGACGGCCGGCAGCGCGAGGTCACCTTCTTCTACGAGGGCGGCATCGCCGACTTCGTCCGGCACCTCAACGCCTCCAAGAACCCGATCCACAAGACGGTGGTCGAGTTCGAGGCCGAGGAGGAGGGCATGTCGGTTGAGATCGCCATGCAGTGGAACGAGTCGTACGGCGAGTCGGTCTACACCTTCGCCAACACGATCAACACCCACGAGGGCGGCACTCACGAGGAGGGCTTCCGGTCCGCGCTGACCAGCGTGGTGAACCGGTACGGCACCGACAAGAAGCTGCTCAAGGGCGACGAGAAGCTCTCCGGCGAGGACATCCGGGAAGGGCTCGCGGCGATCATCTCGGTCAAGCTGGCCAACCCGCAGTTCGAGGGCCAGACCAAGACCAAGCTCGGCAACACCCCGGTGAAGAGCTTCGTGCAGCGGGTCTGCAACGACCGGCTGGTCGACTGGTTCGACCGCAACCCGGCCGAAGCCAAGATGATCATCACGAAGGCGTCCCAGGCGGCCCGTGCCCGGATCGCCGCGCAGCAGGCGCGCAAGCTGGCCCGGCGTAAGTCGCTGCTGGAGTCCGGCTCGATGCCGGGCAAGCTGGCCGACTGCCAGTCCACCGACCCGCGCGAGTCCGAGGTGTTCATCGTCGAGGGCGACTCGGCCGGTGGTTCGGCCAAGCAGGGTCGGGACCCGCGCACGCAGGCGATCCTGCCGATCCGCGGCAAGATCCTCAACGTGGAGAAGGCCCGGATCGACCGGGTCCTGAAGAACAACGAGGTCCAGGCGCTGATCACCGCGCTGGGCACCGGCATCCACGACGACTTCGACATGGAGAAGCTGCGCTACCACAAGGTGGTGCTGATGGCCGACGCGGACGTCGACGGCCAGCACATCCAGACGCTGCTGCTCACCCTGCTGTTCCGCTTCATGCGTCCGCTGGTCGAGCTGGGTCACGTCTACCTGGCCGCTCCGCCGCTCTACAAGATCAAGTGGAACAAGAAGGGCGACGACGCGCAGTACGCCTACTCCGACCGCGAGCGGGACGGGCTCATCGCGCTGCGCCAGCAGAAGAAGCCGAACGCCAAGCCGGACGACATCCAGCGCTTCAAGGGCCTCGGCGAGATGAACTATCCCGAGCTGTGGGAAACCACGATGAACCCGGCGACGCGTACCCTGCGTCAGGTCACGCTCGACGACGCCGCAACCGCGGACGAGTTGTTCAGCGTCCTGATGGGTGAGGACGTCGAGGCGCGCCGGTCGTTCATCCAGCGCAACGCCAAGGACGTGCGGTTCCTGGATATCTGACGGACCTCGGCGGGCCGGTCGGGCACCACCCGGCCGGTTCGCCGGTCCACAGAGTTATCCACAGCTTGGTCGGTATCCACAGCCGTTATCCACAGCACGAAAACGACTCTGAGTCTGATAAGGGTATACAGTGACCGATTCCCCCGAGTCCACACCGAACGAGCCCGAGGTTCCCGCCGAGGCACTCGCCGCCGTGGTCGCGCACGACCGGATCGAGCCGGTCGGCCTCGAGGTGGAGATGCAGCGCTCCTACCTCGACTACGCGATGAGCGTGATCGTCGGGCGCGCGCTGCCGGACGTCCGGGACGGGCTCAAGCCGGTCCACCGCAAGATCCTCTACGCGATGTTCGACTCCGGCTACCGGCCGGACCGCGGCTACGTGAAGTGCTCCCGGGTCGTCGGCGACGTGATGGGTCAGTTCCACCCGCACGGCGACTCGGCGATCTACGACGCGCTGGTCCGGATGGCGCAGCCCTGGTCGCTGCGCTACCCACTGGTCGACGGCAACGGCAACTTCGGCTCGCCGGGTAATGATCCGGCTGCGGCGATGCGTTACTGTATTTCGGGAAATGTCCGTATTCGTACTGCCGATGGTAGCGTGCGGATTGCGGACATGGTGGCGGACGCCGCGCCGTCCAGCGAGACCGACATCGACCTGAAGGTCCGCGACCGCAACGGCGACCTGGTCCGCGCCTCGAAGTTCTTCCACTCCGGCGAGCACCCCACCCTGCGGCTGCGCACCCGCGAGGGGTACGAGCTGACCGGTACGCACAACCACCCGGTGCTCTGCCTGGTGGACGTGGCGGGCGTGCCGACCCTGCTGTGGAAGCTGCTCGCCGAGATCGCCCCCGGCGACCGGGTCGTCCTCCAGCGCAGCGTGCCGGACGAGATCGGCTACCCGATGCTGGAGCACGTCGAGGCTGCTGTCCTCGCCGGTGCTTTCGTCAGCGAGGGCTGGGTCTCCCCGAACCGGGCCGGGTTCAACAACGTCGACCGGGAGTTCTTCGTCCGGGTTCTCGCGGCCTACGACCTTGCGGTGGGCGGTCCGCGTTACGCCAGCGAGCGGGTCATCGCCTCCGGCAGCACTCTGCACGAACTCGACGTGCAGGACCTCAGCGCGCTGCGGACGAGCCTTCTCGGCGACCTTGTGGGCGCTCGTAGCGCCGCGAAGTTCGTTCCCGAGTTCGTCTGGCAGGGGCCGGCCGCGGTCAAGCGGGCGTTCCTCCAGGCGCTGTTCGAGGGTGACGGCTCGTCGTCGCTGCTGCCGCGCAACACCATGCAGATCTCGTACTCGACCCGCAGCGAGCGCCTGGCGGCCGAGGTCCAGCAGTTGCTGCTGGAGTTCGGTGTGATCAGCCGGCAGACCCGCTACGACAGCGGCGAGATCAAGGTCGTGGTGACCAACCGTCGCGACGCCCGGATCTTCGCCGCGCACGTCGGGTTCCTCGGTCGGAAGCAGGCCAAGTTGGAGGCCGAGCTGGCCCAGGTGCCGGCGAGCAGCACGGCGCTCTCCAGCGACCATGTGCCGTTGGTCGCCGACTTCATCCGTGAGCACGGCGCGCAGCGCTGGACGGAGCGGGACTGGCTGCGCCGGCACAACGTGGACCGGGTCGAGCGGTGGGAACGCGACCGCGACGAGATCGCGGCCCGGATCACCAACTCCGAGGTGCTCGACGTGGTCGAGCCGTTGGTCGACGGGCGGTTCTACTACGCCGAGGTGGCGCAGATCACGGACGCCGGCGTGCAGCCGGTCTACAGCGTCCGGGTGGACACCGACGACCACTCGTTCGTCTCGGACGGGTTCGTCAGCCACAACACCGAGTGCAAGCTCGACCCCCTCGCGATGGAGATGCTGCGGGACATCGACGAGGACACCGTCGACCTGCAGGACAACTACGACGGCCGGGCCAAGGAGCCCACGATCCTGCCGTCGCGGATCCCCAACCTGCTGGTGAACGGCTCCGAGGGCATCGCGGTCGGCATGGCCACCAAGATCCCGCCGCACAACCTGCGGGAGATCGGCGCGGCGGTGCAGTGGTGCCTGGAGCACCCTGAGGAGGACGAGGAGACCACCCTCGAAGCCCTGCTCGGCATCGTCAAGGGCCCGGACTTCCCGACCCACGGCCTGATCGTCGGCACTACCGCCATCCAGGACGCGTACCGCACGGGTCGTGGTTCGATCCGGATGCGGGCCGTGGTGGAGGTCGAGGAGGACAAGCGGGGTCGGCCCTGCCTGGTCGTCAGCGAGCTGCCCTACCAGGTCAACCCGGACAACCTGGCCGAGCGGATCGCTGAGCTGATCAAGGAGGGCAAGCTCGCCGGCATCGCCGACATCCGCGACGAGTCCTCCGGGCGTACGGGCATGCGGATCGTGCTGGTGCTCAAGCGCGACGCGGTCGCCAAGGTGGTGCTGAACAACCTCTACAAGCACACCCAGCTCCAGGAGACCTTCGGCGCCAACATGCTGGCGCTGGTCGACGGGGTGCCGCGCACGCTCAACCTGGCCCAGTTCATCCGCTACTACGTCGAGCACCAGATCGACGTGATCCGCCGGCGGACCGCGTTCCGGCTGCGCAAGGCCGAGGAGCGGGCGCACATCCTGCGCGGTCTGGGCAAGGCACTGGACGCGCTGGACGAGGTGATCGCCCTGATCCGGCGCTCGCCGACCGTGGACGACGCCCGGCAGGGCCTGATCCGGCTGCTGGAGATCGACGAGATCCAGGCGACCGCGATCCTGGACATGCAGCTGCGCCGCCTCGCCGCCCTGGAGCGGCAGCGGATCGTCGACGACCTGGCCAAGCTCGAAATCGAGATCGCCGACCTCAAGGACATCCTCGCCAAGCCGGAGCGGCAGCGCCGGATCGTCTCGGAGGAGCTGGGCGAGATCGTCGCCAAGTGGGGCGACGAGCGGCGTACGCAGATCATTCCGTTCGACGGCGAGGTCTCGATGGAGGACCTCATCGCCCGGGAGGACGTGGTCGTCACGATCACCCGGACGGGGTACGCCAAGCGGACCAAGGTCGATCTGTACCGCTCGCAGCGGCGCGGCGGCAAGGGCGTCAGTGGCGCCACGCTGCGGCAGGACGACATAGTGAGCCACTTCTTCGTATGCTCGACGCACGACTGGATCCTGTTCTTCACGAACAAGGGTCGGGTGTACCGGGCCAAGGCGTACGAGTTGCCGGAGGCCAGTAGGGTAGCCAAGGGCCAACACGTGGCCAATCTGCTCGCCTTCCTACCTGACGAGCAGATCGCGCAGATCATCGAAATCCCGAACTACCAGGTAGCCCCCTATCTGGTACTGGCCACGAAGAACGGCCTGGTGAAGAAGACGCGGCTCGAGGAGTTCGACTCCAACCGTTCCGGCGGAATCATCGCGATCAACCTGCGCGATGAGGACGAGCTGGTCGGTGCTGCGCTGGTGGCGCCGGAGAACGACCTGCTGCTGGTCTCCAAGAAGGCGCAGGCGATCCGGTTCAACGCCTCCGACGAGGCGCTGCGGCCGATGGGCCGGGCCACCTCGGGCGTGATCGGCATGCGCTTCACGGACGACGACGTCCTGCTCGCCATGGAGGTCGTTCGGGACGGTTTGGACGTCCTGGTGGCCACGAACGGGGGATACGCGAAACGTACCCCGATCGAGGAATACCCGGTGCAGGGCCGGGGAGGTAAGGGCGTGCTGACTGCGAAGATCACCGAACGGCGCGGTGGTCTGGTCGGTGCCGTGGTGATCGACCCAGACGACGAGTTGTTCGCGATCACCAGCAACGGTGGTGTCATCCGGACTCCGGTGAAGCCTGTACGCCGTACGCGTGACCGGAACACAATGGGGGTCAAGCTGATGGACCTCCCGGACGGCGTGACTATCGTGGCGATTGCTCGCAATGCCGACGAGCCTGACGAACAGGACTAGTTGAATGACGGAGACACAGGCGAAGTCGGGGAACACGGGGACCTCGGCCAACCCGGTCGACGAGGAGGCCGCCAAGGGCGGCACACCAGCGACCGGCCGCGCGGCCGTGGGCCGGGCCACGGTTCCCGCCGACGCGCCTGCCCCGAAATTCACCCGGGCTCCCGGCATGACACCTCCGCCGGAGCAGCCCGGCGAGGACGGGGGATCGGGCGACGCCAAGGCCGAGACGTCGGCTGTCGAGGCACCGACGTCCGCCGGGGTGGCCCCCGCGGCGGCCGCCCCGACTCCGGCTCGGCCGACGACCACCCAGCCGATCAACACCCGGCCCGGTCAGGCGACATCGACCGGGGCCACCGGCACCCAGCCGCGGATCACGCCGGGCATGACCCAGCCCGACTCGGGGCGTACGGCCGCTGGCGGTCGCCCCGCGAGCGGTGGTGGCCTGCCGCCGGGGATCGGCAACGCGTCGGCCGTCGGGGCCGCTCGCGTGGGTGAGGCGGTACGCGCCGCGCGTACCTCGGTCAGCTCGGCGGCGTCCCGCGGACCGCGCCGGGCCCGGCTGAACCTCAAGCGGATCGACCCCTGGTCCGTGATGAAGTTCGCGTTCGCCGTCTCGGTGGTGCTGTTCATCGTCGTGGTGGTCGCCACGTCGGTGCTCTACCTGGCGCTGGACGCGATGGGCGTGTTCCAGAGCGTCAACGACAGCCTCAGCGACCTGGTCAACGCGGGCGGTGGGCAGAGCACCAACGGGTTCCAGATCACCGCCAAGGGCGTGATCCTCAGCTCGGCGCTGATCGGCCTGGTCAACGTGGTGCTGTTCACCGCGCTGGCCACGCTGGGAGCATTCGTCTACAACGTCTGCGCCGACCTGGTCGGCGGGATCGAGCTGACGCTCGCCGAGCGGGACTGAGTGTGACCGGGGCGCCGGGGCACCGCGGAATGCGGTGGCTCCGGCGCCCCGTACTCGGTTAGGTTTTGCAGGCGGCGACGGCCCGGCTCGCAGGTTCGGACCCCGATTTGGGGCCGGCAGAGCGGATGGGTTAATCTTGCTCGTCGCAACGCGGGGCTATAGCTCAGTCGGTTAGAGCGCAGAGCTGATAACTCTGAGGTCGATGGTTCGATTCCATCTAGCCCCACCGCACATCGTCCGACGCTAGTCGAGCGCGAGGGGTCGCCCCATGTTCAAGAAGCTGCTGATCCTGGCCGGCGTCGTCGGCGTGGCTGCCGTCGTCTTCAACAAGGTCAAGGCCGCCAACGACGAGCGTGCCCTGTGGCACGAGGCGACCACCGCGCCCGACCTGCGCTGACGTCCGGCCGGCGGCGAGCGACGCACCGCCGCCGCCGCTCACGGGGCCCTAGCTCAACTGGCAGAGCACTGCCTTTGCAAGGCAGGGGTTAGGGGTTCGAGTCCCCTGGGCTCCACCATCACTTCCCCCTCGGCCCCGCGCCCCGAGTCTCGTGGTCGTGGACCGAGCGGTGCTGATCGTTGACGCATGAGCGGCATGACACGCCGAGCGTCGAGCTGCTGCGCTGTCAACGATCTGAGCCGGCGACTCCCGCGTCACCGCGGAACGGACTCCTGACCAACCAGCATGACGTCGTTGAACGCCAACGCGCCCGGCCGGACGAAGTGTCGGACCGGGCGCGTCAGATCGAGCTACGCCACGAAGCGGGAGCGGCGTCGCCGTGCGAGCACGAAGCTCGCGCCACCGACGAGCAGGAGCGCACCGCCGATGCCGGCCACGGTCGCGGTGTCGGCACCGGTCAGCGGCAGTCCGCCGCCCTCGCCGCCGGCAGCGACCGGGCTCGTGGAGGTGGCCGCGGTCGGAGTGACGGTCGTCGTGGCGCTCGGAGTCGGAGTGGGCTGCGACGAGGCCGTCGTCGTCGGCGTCGGGGTGGGCTGCGACGCGCAGTCGAGCGCACGCGCGGCGTACAGGCCCTCGTTCAGGTAAGCCAGGTAGCCATCGGTGGTCGCGTCGTCGAGCGTCGTCTGCGCGGCCTTCTTCACCTTGGGGCCGGCGCCGGTCAACGTCTGGTCCACCTTGACCCGCAGATTCACCGACCAGACGGTCTGCACGTCCTTCTTGAGGAATGCGCGGAGATCGTCCGAGCTGCCATCGAGTTTCTTCTGAATGACGTCAGGCAGGGTGGGCAGGGACTCGGTGTTCGCGGCGTACAGGATCTGGGCCGTCAGCACCCGGAGCTGGGTGGTGGTGGCGGTGTCCAGGTCGATGGTGAAGAGCTCGCGGATGTCCTTGTACGTCTTGCGCTCGACCGTCTGGCAGGTTTCGTTGAGCCCGGGCGACCCGGTCTGCGCCACCGCCGGTGCCGCCGGAACCATAAAGGCCAGCGCTATTGCCACGCCGGCCGGGATCTTCCATCGCATGTGGATCTTCCTCCCCGTTGTAGATCAAAGACTGGGGATATTACCGTCGTCTGGGGATTGGCGAGGCCCCGGAAGGCTCGCTCACTGACCGCTTCGGCAATTGCCTGTCGGGTCGGGCAGCGCACTTGTCATGATCCGTGGATGGATGAGCAACCAACCTCCGTCACCGTGCACATCTACTGTCGGGTCGAGGTGGTCGTCACCGACCCCGCAGCGGTCACCGGTCACGCGATCGCCGACCTGCGTGCGGCCGACATCGACTGGTCCGAAGAGGCGGACGATCTCGAGACGGCCGTCGAGGAACTACGGTCGGACCTCGCCACCTCCCTGGCGGCTGTGGTGGACATCAGCCAGCTCGGTGACGGCATACCGGGCGTGGAGTTTCGCGGTGGTCTGTGTTGGGCCGAACAGGGGCCGGCCCGGGACCCGTTCCGTGCCGAAGAGCGGTGACGGAGGGCGTCAGAAGCGGGAGCGCCGCCGGCGGTCCAAGCGCTGAAAGCGCGGACCGGCCCAGAGCCAGAAGAGCGACGCCGTCAATCCAGTGGCCCCCATGGCGACGATCACGCCTCGGGGCAGCTCGGTGTTGACCGGCATCGGCATGCAGCTGGCCGGGGTGTAGTCGACTGTCAGTCGCTGGTACAGCGGGGGTAGCCGCCGCTCGGGGAACGACCGCTCGTAGATGCCGCAGGTGGTCGGCCCGTCGGCCGTGTCGACGCGTACCAGCACGTAGGGGCCTTGGGCGGTCTGGGCCGGTTCCACCGCGACCACCGTCGCCGGCATCAGCACGCCGGCCGGTGGGGGCGGCTCGCGGTCGTCGGTGACACCGATCAGTACCAGCAGGCTGCACGGCACCAGCAGCGCCAGCGGTAGGGCCGGCCAGGCCTTCGGACGAGTTCTATTGGCCAAGAACGACGGCATGGCGTCAGGCTAGTCAGCGAGATCAATGAGGGTGCCCGGCCCACTGCCAATCCGCCGCTCATCCGCAGCGCCGGGTCCGTGCGTCGGCGCGACCACAGACCCTTTCCGAGGTACGCCCGCTGGCCGCGGTGCAGGAAGTTCACCTCCCCCGGCTCCGGTACCCCAGCCGGTCCCGCTCAAGCGTCAGCCGTCCGTGGCCGTCCCCTCGGTCCCGGGAGTGGGCTGCGCGAGGTCGGGTCGTGCCGACGGAAGGTGCTCCACCAGTTTGGTGAGCGCGCCGTTGGCGAAGGTGGCACCGAGCGCCGATCCGGCGCCGATGGTCCAGCCCACCGGGCCGAGCGGCGTGCACCCGAAGAACTGGCTCACCCCCGGCGTCTGCACCACCACGACCAGCACTCCCAGCGACGCCGCCGTGGACGCCAGCACGGCCGGGCTGGTGCCGCCGGCCAGGATGGTCTGGCCGAGCTGGGTGCCGACGAGCGAGACGAGGGCGACCGTTCCGGCCCGCCGCTGCCGGCCGGTGTACCGCGCCAACGTCCAGCCGACGGTCGCGCCAAGCGTGGTGGACGCCGCGCGGAGCCCGATCTCCCTGCTGAGGGTCTCACCGAGCGACGCGTCGGGGCCCTCCCGGAGCAGACTGTCGGTGCGGTCCGAGGCGGGTGGGCGGACCGCGATGGCCAGCGCCGGCGCCAGGTCGGTGAGCAGGTTGACCAGCAGCAGTTGCCGCCCGGTGAGGGCGGAACGGCCGGTCACCGCGGCGGTGAGCACGCTGAACGCGATCTCGCCGAGGTTGCCGCCGACGAGGATGCTCAGCGCGTGGCGGACCGACGACCACATCGCGCGACCCTCGACCAGGGTGGCGATGATGGTCTCCAACCGGTCGTCGGTGACCACCAGGTCGGCGGCGGCGCGGGCCGCCGGCGTGCCGCGTTGGCCGAGGGCGATGCCGACGTCGGCCAGCCGGATCGCCGGGGCGTCGTTGGCGCCGTCGCCGGTCATCGCCACGGTCCGCCCGCACTTCTGCAACGCCTGGATGATGCGCACCTTGTGCGCCGGGGTGCAGCGGGCCACCACGTCGGTGTTGGCCAGCCGCTCGGCGAGCGCGTCGTCGTCCAACTGGTCGAGTTCGGTGGCGGTGACCACCCGCTGCTCGTCGTGCTCGCTGATGGTGGCGGCGATCGCCTCGGCGGTGGCCGGGTGGTCGCCGGTGATCATGATGGTGTGCACCCCGGCCTGCCGGATCCGGCGTACCGCCGGGGCGGCGCTCTCCCGGACCCCGTCCGCGAGGGCCAGGAACCCCACGAAGGTCAGACCTCGGACGTCGGCGTCGGTGATGTGCGCGGCGTCCACCTCGCACTCCGCGACGGCCAGGATCCGGTGCCCCGCCCCGGCCCGGTCGGCCAGCAGACGGTGCAGTTCCGCGCGGCCGGCGTCGTCCAGCGGCTCCTGCCGGCCGTCGGCACGCCGCGTCGCGCAGCGTGGTAACACCGTCTCCGGGGCGCCCTTGACGCTCAGCAGCAGGCGGCCCTCGGTCTCGCCGATGCTCGCGTGGTAGCCGCGGGACGGTTCGAACGGCAGCCCGCCGGCCGCCCGCCAGCCGGCGGCGCCGGTCTGCTCCACCACCTGAGCCGTGGCGGCGCCCCGCCGGACCGCCCGGTCGGTCTGCAACGCCAACTCCTCCGGCTTGGCCGCGGCGGGGGTGGCCCGCAGCGCCGTGGCGAGGGTCAGTCGGAGTCGGTCGTCGAGCCGGTCCACCGCGGCGTACCGGTCGCCGACGCCGTCGCCGACCCCGGCGAGCAGCAACTGGCCCTCGGTGAGGGTGCCGGTCTTGTCGAAGCAGAGCACGTCCACCCGGCCCAACGCCTCGATCGTGCGGGGGTTGCGGACCAACGCGCCGTGCTCGGCCAGCCGCCGGGCGGCGGCCAGCTGCGCGGCGCTGACCAGGAACGGCAGCCCCTCCGGCACCGACGCGACGGCGAGGTTCGCGGCGGTCGCCGCCGTTTCGGCCAGCGGTACGCCCCGGAGCAGCCCCGCCCCGGCCACGGCGATCGCCGAACCCGCGGCCAACGGAATGGCGGCGCTGGTCAACGAGCCGAGCCGGGCCTCCACCCCGCTGGTCGGGGGCGCCTGCCGGACCAGCGCCAGGCTGCGTCCGGACTCGGTGTCGACGCCGGTCGCCACCACCACGGCGGTTCCTTGGCCGGCGGCGACGGTGGTGCCCTCGTACAGCATCGAGTGCCGGTCGGCGATGGCCGCGGCGACGACCGCCCGGCTGCTCTTGGCGACCGGCAGCGACTCGCCGGTCAGCGACGACTCGTCCGCCTCCAGCCCCACCGATTCGAGCACCCGGCAGTCGGCCGGCACCGAGTCTCCCGATTCGAGGGTGATGACGTCTCCGCGGACGAGGTCTTCGGCCGCGACGATTCGCTCGACGCCGTCCCGGCGGACCCGGGCCGTCACCGCCGAACGCGACAGCAGCTCCGCCAGCGACCGTTCGGTGTTGCGTTCGTGCACCGCCCCGATCAGGGCCGACCCGCCGACGACGCTGCCCACCAGCGCGGCGTCGACAAGCGAGCCGAACGACGCGGAGAGCACCGCCCCGGCGGCCAGTACGGGGGTGAGCGGGTTGGACAGCTCGTCCAGGAACGCCCGCAGCAGGCCACCACCGGCGGGTGTGTCGCCGCCGCCCGCCCCCTGGCCATCGTGTCGGCGCTGCGCCTCCGCGCTGGCCAGCCCGTCCGGCGTGGTGCCCAGCTGGTCGAGCACGGTCCGGACCGGCATCAGGTGCCAGGCGGTCGTCACCGGCACCGGCGTGTCCGACCGGTCGGGCAACCGGCTGGCCCGCCAGACCCCGTTCGCGAAGGCCAGGCCGGCCGCGCCGTTGACCGCGACGAGCGACTTGTGGGGCAGCTGGGTCGGTGGGGCGGTGAACGCGCCCAGCGCCCCGAGGCCGGTGCCCGCCATGGCGAGCCGGATGTTCTGCCGCGTCATCCGCCGGGCCGCCCCGGTCGCCTCGATGACCAGGGCCGCCACTCGCAGGTCGGTGCCGACCAGCAGGTGCGCTCCCCACGGCGGCAGCTCGTCCGGAGCGGACATCCCGAGGCCGCAGTCGGACGCGCCGAGCGCCGCCCGGTCCCCGGAGACCAGCATCACGACCGCCCCGTCGCGCTGCAACCCGCGTACGGTGTCGGCCAGGTGGTCCCCGCCGGGCAGCAGCGCGTCGGCGAAGCCGTACCGCTGCTCGTCGCCGCCGGCCACGATCAGCTTCAGGCCGGCGTGGCGGGCAGCGGCCGGCAGGCTGTCGACACCCGGCGCGGGTTCGGGTTCGACCCGCAGCAGCGCCGTGAGCCGACCCGAGTGGGTGAGCCCGAGCAGTTGCCCGCCGGCCGCGCGCAGCCGCTCGCCGTCCGGCACGTCGCCGGGATCGCCCGCCGGGAACTGGTCCAGGGGTGCCAGCCGCCAGCCGTCCAGCTCCGGTGAACCGGTCGGGTCGCTCGGGTCGAACAGCGCGAACGCCCGCTCCGCCACCTCGTCGACGTCCACCTCGGCCGCCGGCGCCAGGTCGGCGAGTACGCCCCGCTCCGATCCGAGCACCGCCGCGTCCAGCACCAGCGTGTCGATCCGGTCCAGCTCCCGCAGCACGCCACGGTCCATCGCGATCACCCCGCGCCGGGCGAGGATCCGGCCGAGCTGTGCCGCGTACCCCTCTCGCCCACTGCCCGGGGCCTTGGGCAGCGCGGACAGGCCCAGCGCGGCGGCTCGCTTGCGCCCGGCGATCGGTGTCGCCGCCGCGGCGGCAGCCACGCCGGCGGTCAACATACGGTTGATGTAGTGCTCGACCGGGCCGTCCGGTTTCGGGCGGGGACGGTCGACCGCGGGCCACCGCGCGGTGGCGCGCTCGGGGTCGCCGGTCAGCCGCGGCTCGGCCTTCTCCCACGCGGCGAGTTGGGCCCGCGCCTCCCCCCACTGCACCATCCGTTGGGCGCCGTCGAGCACTATCCCCGTCCACCGGCCGGTCAGACCCTGCACCACCGCCTCAGCCAGCGGAAAGATGACGTCGGCGCGCGGGTCGGAGCGCAGCCGCCTGCCGACGAAGGCGTGCAGCTTCGGTTGCAGGTCCGCAGCGGCCAGCAGGCCGGCGACCTCGCCGGGCAGCGGCGCGAACGGCAGGAGCCGGGTGGCCGCCGTGATGGTCAGGCCCAGTGCGTCCGAGGCGAGGGCGCCCAGGGTGCGCGGCGTACGCGGCCCCTCCTCCGGCGGATGCGGGGGCGGGATCTCCGGATCCGGTTCGTGGTCGCAGGTTCCCTCGATCCGCCCGATCGTGGCGATGAGGTCCCGCAGCCGCGGCTCGGGCGCCTGCACGGCCACCACCACCCGGCCGGACGGGGCGTTCACCCGGGCCCAGGCCACCCCGGGCAACCGCTCCAGCGCGGCCTCCACCTGCCGGGCCAACCGGTCGCCACCGTCCTGGCAGACGCCGTGCACCTCGATGTGGTGCCGGCCGGGGCGCGACCAGACCCGACGCCGGGTCAGCCCGACCGTCCGGGCCAGCCGGGTCGCCGCCGACCCGACGGTCCGGGACGCCTCCCCGACCAGGTGCGGCACGCCGATGGACGGCAGGAGGCGGCCGGCGGCGCGACCCGCCGCCGTCATCGAGGCGTACGGCCGGACGGACGCCGACCCGACTCCCCGTTGTCGCTTGTGCCGTCGGTCATCTCGCCCTCCCACCGCCTCACGTCCGGCGGCCTGGCTTCCCGACCTGGCGTCCGTTATGCCCCTCGGACCACCGGAACTTTGCGGGGCTGGCCGCGCATGGACGGGGTGGACGGTGGAATCCGACGACCATCACCGGACACGGGGAGGCCGGAATGAGCACGCTGACACGACACCTCAACGGTTCACACGAGAACGTTCGGATGTACAGCCGACGGGTGGAGCTGCCGATGGTGGGCGAGGTGGCGGTGCCACCACCGGACAAGATCGCCTACTACGCCGGGCTCGGCGTGCTGGCCGCGTTGCAGGTGATCGAATGGCCGCTCGCCCTGGTGATCACCGCCGGGCATCTCCTGGCGGACCAGCACTTCTCGGGACTGGTACGCGGCGTCGGGGAGGCGCTCCAGGAAGCCTGACGAGAGCCGGGTCACCCCCGGTTGACATGAATCCGGGTTGAGGTCGCAGGCTCGGTGCATGTCGAGCCGAACCGCCACCCCCGTTCCGGTCCCCGCCGGGTTGTTCGCCCCCCGGCTGCGGGCGATGACGGTGGGCAGCGTCGCGCTGGTGTCGCTGCTGGCGTTCGAGGCGTTGGCGGTCGGCACGGCCATGCCGACCGTCGCGCGGAGCCTGGACGGGCTGGCGCTGTACGGGATCGCGTTCGGTGGCCCGTTCGCCGCCGGTGTGGTGGCCATGGTCGTTTCCGGGATCTGGTGTGACGCACGGGGGCCCCGAGGACCGATGTGGCACGGCGTCGGCTGGTTCGTGGTCGGGCTGCTGGTCGCCGGGACCGCGCCGACGATGACCGCGTTGGTGGTCGGACGGGTCGTGCAGGGGTTCGGCTCGGGGTTGCTCTCGGTGGCGCTCTACGTGATCGTCGGGCAGGCGTACCCCGAGGAGTTGCATCGGCGCATCTTCGCCGCGTTCGCTGCGGCGTGGGTCGTACCGTCGCTGGTCGGGCCGGCGCTGGCCGGCCTGATTGTCGAGTACCTGGGCTGGCGGTGGGTCTTTCTCGTGGTGCCGGCGGTGGCCGTCCCGGCGGTGCTGCTGATCCATCCGGGCCTGCGGTCGCTCGACGCAACCGTGCCGAGCCGGCCACCGGCCGGCGCGATGGCCCGCATCGGCTGGGCCTGTGGGGCGGGCGTGAGCGCCGCACTGCTGCACATCGGGGGACAGCAGCGCGGCGTGACGGCCCTGGCGGTGATCGCGCTCGCCCTGGCCGGCCTGCTGGTCTGCGCTCCGCGCCTGCTGCCGCCGGGGTTCCTCCGGGCGGCCCGCGGACTGCCCACCGTGATCGGTCTGCGCGGTCTGGCGTCGGCGGCGTTCGTCGGCGCGGAGGTGGTCATCCCGCTGATGCTCTCCCGGGAGCGAGGGCTGTCGCCGACCGCCGCCGGGCTTGTACTCACGGTGGGCGCGTTGGCCTGGTCGGTGGGCTCCTGGGTGCAGGGCCGTTTTCCCGTGCCGGCCTCCCGGGCCAGCTTCCCCCGCGTCGGGTTGTGCTGCATCACGGCCGGCACCGCGACGGTGGCGTTGGCCGTCCGACCCGAGCTGCCGGTGGCCGTCGCCGTGCTGGGCTGGGCGGTGGCGGGGCTCGGTATGGGACTGCTGTACCCGTCGTTGTCGGTGCTCACCCTGGAGCTGTCCGCGCCCGGCGAGCAGGGGCGCAACAGCTCGTCGCTGCAACTGGGCGACTCGCTCTTCGCGGCGACCGTGCTGGCGCTCACCGGTGCCGTACTGGCTGCCGGGAG
Source organism: Micromonospora sp. NPDC005197 (assembly GCF_040608295.1). NCBI lineage: Bacteria > Bacillati > Actinomycetota > Actinomycetes > Micromonosporales > Micromonosporaceae > Micromonospora > Micromonospora sp. NPDC005197. The sequence continues at coordinate 42,186 of NZ_JBEXHY010000005.1, forward strand.
CGCGCCCGGCCCCGCCAGCTACGTGGTGACCCTGGCGGTGGCGGCCGGTCTGGCACTGGTCGGCGCGCTGCTGGCCGGCCGGGTGGTGATGGACGCAGACCACACGGCCGGGCGGGTGATCGGCTGAGGATTCGACGTGTCCGCACCGGGCGGGCGCGAGGATGGCAGGCGATGAACCTCCTGACCGTCCTGCCGCTGGCCGTGGTGATGGTCGCCGGAACGCAACTGGTCGTGGCGGTCTTCCTCGCCTCGTCCGACCGGCCCCGGGCCGCGTCGCTGGGCTTCCTCGCCGGCGCCGGCCTGGTGGTCGCCGTCGGGGTGACCGTGAGCTGGTTGTTGACCCGGTTGCTGGGCGGGTTGGCGACCGACGCCAGCGCGGCCGCCAGCAGGATCGATCGCGGTCCGGTCATCGACCTGGTGGTGCTCGCGCTGCTGGTGTGCCTGGCCCTGGTGGTCTGGCTGCGCCGCAACCGGTCCGGGCCGCCGCGCTGGTTGGGCAGCGTGAGCCACGCCCATCCGCGCTGGGCCGCACGGATGGGTGCCCTGCTCTTCGTGGTGACACCCACCGACGACCTCACCATGGCGACGGTCGGCGCGACAGTGGCCCGACACAACCTCCCCTGGTGGCACCTGGTGCCGTTCGTGCTGCTCACCGTGCTCCTGCTCGCGGTGCCGCTGCTGGCGTTGGTGCTGCTCGGGCAGAAGGCGGCGCGGGTGCTGGCCCGGATGCGGGAGTGGGCCGAGGGGCACTCCTGGATCGTCAACGAGATCGTGATCGCGTTCTTCGCGCTCCTGACCGTGCTGGATCTGGTCCGTTCGGGGTGAGCCGTCACGTGTGCCGTCGCGCGGCCGTCATCAGCACGACGGGTCCGCGGAGGAGGAGGGGACGATGAGGGTTCTGGTCACCGGGGCGGGTGGTCGACTGGGGAGCCACGTGCTGGCGCGGCTGCGCGACGACGGGATGAGCGTCCGGGCCAGCAGCCGCCGGCCGCGTACCGGCTCGGACGTCGAGTGGGTCGTGGCCGACCTGGCCACCGGCGACGGGCTGGCCGAGGCGGTGACCGGGGTGGACGCGGTGGTGCACCTGGCGTCCTCGCCCCGGGGGCGTACCCACCAGGTGGACGTGCTGGGCACCCGTCGGCTGGTGGTCGCCGCCGGCGCGGCCGGCGTCCAGCACCTGGTCTACATCTCGATCGTCGGGGTGGACCGGGTGCCGATCCCGTACTACCGGTACAAGCTGGCAGCCGAGCAGGTGGTCGCGGCCGGCCCGGTGCCGTGGTCGGTGCTGCGCGCCACCCAGTTCCCCGAGTTCCTCGACGATCTGCTGGCGACCAGCGCGCGGCTGGGCCCGGTGGTCGGCGACCGGGCGGTGCTCGCCCAGCCGGTCGACCCGGGTGAGGTGGCCGCCCGGCTCGCGGCCCGGGTGGCCGCCGGCCCGCTCGGGGGCATCGAGGAGTTCGGTGGGCCGCAGGTGCTCCGCTTCGACGAGGCGGTCCGTGCCTGGCGGGAGGCGCGCGGGTCACGCCGGCCGCTGCTGCCGGTACGAATCCCCGGCCGCCTCGGGCGCGAACTGCGCGCCGGTGGGTTGGTCACCGAGGCGCTGCCTCGCGGTGTGCGTACCTGGGCCGACCACCTCGCGGACACGTACGGGGGAACCGCACGGAGATGAGACGGATAGCGGTTCACGTTCGCCTTACGGTGACGCCATGTTCGTTGTCGTCACCACGGTGATCCTCTACGTTTTCGGTTTCGTCTTCCTCTACGGCGTGATCCGGCTGGGTGTCCGGCACGCGATGGAGGACCTGGAGCTGCAGCGGGCCAAAGCCCGACGCGAGGAGGAACTGGCGGCCGCCCGCGACCGTTCCTTCCTGCGCGACAACGCGTTCCTCGCCGGCAGTTGAGCCGCGACGTGGAGGTGGTGTCGCGAGACGGCTCGGGAGTCGGCGGGCGATCCGGCGGCGCGGGTGCGAGGATCGCACCCGTGATGGGAACGCTGAAGACCGAACCGGCCCGTGCCCGCCTCGATCTGCTCGCCGCGCCGGTGGCGGAGGCCATCGCCCAGTGGCCGGCCAACGCGCCGGTGGACGTCGACGACGTCCTGGTCGCGCCGATCGACGCCGACCTCGCCGACACGGCGGCGTTCTGCGAGGCGTACGAGGTGGGGCTGGACGTGTCGGCCAACTGCGTCGTGGTGGCCGGAAAGCGCGAGGGTGTGGTCCGCTACGCGGCCTGCATCGTGCTGGCCACCACCCGGGCCGACGTGAACGGCGTGGCCCGGCGGGCGCTGGACGTGCGCAAGGCGAGTTTCGCCCCGATGACCGACGCGGTCGAGTTGACCGGCATGGAGTACGGCGGCATCACCCCGATCGGGCTGCCGGCCCAGTGGCCGATCCTGGTGGACGCGCGGGTGATCGCCACCCCGCACGTGATCATCGGGTCCGGCGTACGGCACAGCAAGATCGCGCTGCCGGGGCCGGCGCTGGGCGCGCTGCCCGGCGCGCAGGTGGTCGAAGGGCTGGCCAGGCCGGCCTGACCAGCCACCAACATCGATACCGTTGCACGTGAAACATCGACCTGGTCGATGTCTAGCGTGCTGCGGCCTCCCGCTGCTCGACCTCGGCCAGCGCGGCGAGGAGCGTGGACGTCTCCTGGGCGCCGCTGACCGCGTACTTCCCGGCCAGCACGAACGTCGGCACGCTGGTGATGCCCAGGTCACGGGCGGCGGCGAGTTCGGCGGCGAGTTCGGCGGTCCGCTCGTCGGAGTCGAGGAACCGGCGGGCATCGGCGGCGTCCAGGCCGATCGAGCCGGCGATCGTCGCCAGCACCTCCCGGGAACCGATGTCGAGGCCCTTCGTGAAGTGTGCCTGGTACAGGGCGTCCACCATCTCGGCCGCCCGGTCGCGCTCGGCGGCGTAGCCGACCAGCCGGTGCGCGTCGAAGGTGTTGGCGGCCACCGCGTGGTCGTAGTCCAGCCGAAGCCCGTCACCCGCCGCGGCCTGGGTCACCCGCGCGACCATCTGCCGCGCGCGCTCCGGGCCGCCGAACTTGTCGGCCAGCGCGTCGATGACCGGGCGCGGCTCGGGTACCGGCGACGGGTCGAGTTGGAACGGCCGGTAGCGGACGGTCACCTCGCCGTCGTAGCGGGCGAGCGCCTCGTCCAGGCGGCGCTTGCCCAGGTAGCACCACGGGCAGACGACGTCGGCGTAGATCTCAATCTCCATGATCGGTGCCAACTGCCGGCTCAGTCGAGTTGTTCCCGGACCTGCCGCTTGAGCCGGCCCAGGATCGCCGTGCCGCCGCGCACCCGCAGCGGGCTGATCGCCTGGGCCAGGCCCATCCGCTGGTACAGGTCGTCCGGCACGGCCAGCACCTCCTCGGCGCTCGCGCCGGCCAGACCCTCGGCGAGGATCCCGGCGAACGCCCGGGTGGTGGGCGCCTCCGGCGGGCAGTCGAAGAGGGTCTCGACGGTCCCGTCCGGCGTCACCCGGGCGCGCAGGAAGAACGCGGTCTGGCACTCGGGCACCTGCTCCATGCCCTCGTGCCCGGCGGCGTCGGCGGGTAGCGGCGGGATGACGTCGGCGTACTCCAGCAGCATCTCCAGCACCAGGTCGCGTGGCGCGGCGGCGAACTCGTCGACGATCTCGGCCAGTCGGGCCGGCATGTCAGCCATGTGTCGAGGCTACCGCTGGCGCCGACGGCTCACGTGGTCGGAGACTGTTCGCTGATCTCGCTCAACGCGCTGGTCGGGTCGAGCTGCATGGCCAGGTCACCGAGCGAGACGATCCCCACCAGCTTGCGGTCGCTGTCGCAGACGAGCACGCGGCGGATGCCACGGTCCCGCATGAGCGCCGCAGCCTCACCCGCCGTGCAGTGCTGCTCGATCATGACCACCTCGCGGGTGACGATCGAGCCGATGGTGGTGGCCGCCGGTGAGCTGTTCTCGGCCACCGCCCGCACCACGATGTCCCGGTCGGTGAGCATGCCGGCGAGGGTGGCGCCGTCGGTGACCACCACGTCGCCGATGTCCGCCTCCTTCATCACCCTGGCCGCCTCGTCCAGGGTGGTCTCGGCCGACAGGTACACGACCTGTTTGGTCATCACGTCGCTGACCCGGTAACCGGTCATGAGATCCTCCGAAGACGTATCACCCGATCCGACTGCACTACCCCGTGACGCGGTGGCTACACCAGGTTCGCACGCTCCCGGCGGGCCGCGTCGACGATCCGCTCCACCACACCGTTCACCGGCAGCTCCGCGCGCCCGTCGCCGGCCCGCTCGCGCAACTCCACGTACCCGTCGGCCAGTCGGCGGCCGACCACGACGGTGCGGGGGATGCCGATCAGCTCCGCGTCGGTGAACTTGACCCCGGCCGAGACGTGCGTCCGGTCGTCGACCAGCACCCGCAGGCCGGCGGCGGCCAGGCGCCCGCCGAGGTCCAGCGCCGCGTCGAGCTGCGGGCCCTTGCCGGCGACCACCAGGTGTACGTCACACGGCGCGATTGCCGCCGGCCAGATGAGTCCCCGGTCGTCGTGGTGCTGCTCGGCGATGGCCGCAACCGCCCGGGAGATCCCGATGCCGTAGCAGCCCATGGTGGGCCGGACCGGCTTGCCGGCGGGCCCGAGCACGTCGACCGCGAACGCGTCGGTGTAGCGGCGACCGAGCTGGAAGATGTGCCCGATCTCGATGCCCCGCCGGATGGCCAGCTCGCCGTCGCCGCAGTCGGGGCACGGGTCGCCGGCGCGCACCTCGGCCGCCTCGACCGTGCCGTCGGGCGTGAAGTCCCGCCCGCAGACCACGCCCGTCGCGTGGCGACCCGGCTCGTTCGCCCCGGTCAGCCACGCGGAGCCGGTCACCACGCGAGGGTCGACCAGATAACGGATGCCCAGCTTGCCGAGCATCTGCGGACCGATGTAGCCGCGCACCAGCTCCGGATGCCCGGCCCATTCGTCGAAGACGGCCACCTGGGCGGGCTCCAGCGCGGCGGCGAGCCGCTTCAGGTCGACCTCCCGGTCACCGGGCAGCCCGATCACCAGGAGTTCGGCCCGCTCGGCGCCCGGCTGACGCACTGTCAACACGACGTTCTTCAGGGTGTCGGCCGCGGTCCAGTCGTCCCGGTCCCCGAGCCGGCGGGCGTTCGCCACCTCGACCAGGCTGGCGATCGTCGCGGTCTCGGGGGTGTCGTGCACCTGCGTCGCGGGTGCGGTGGCGAGGTCGCTGGCGGCGGGTGCCCGGGTGACGACGGCCTCGGTGTTGGCCGCGTAGCCGCACGCGGTGCAGCCGACGAACGTGTCCTCGCCGACCGGGGTCGCGGCCAGGAACTCCTCCGACGCCGAGCCGCCCATCGCGCCGGACATCGCGTGCACCACCGTGTGCTCCAGGCCCAGCCGGTCGAAGATCCGCTGGTACGCCGCCCGGTGCCGGGCGTACGCGTCCCGCAGGCCCGCCTCGTCCAGGTCGAAGGAGTACGCGTCCTTCATCAGGAACTCCCGGCCGCGCAGCACACCGGCGCGGGGCCGCGCCTCGTCGCGGAACTTCGTCTGCACCTGGAACAGTGTCACCGGGAAATCCCGGTACGAGGTGAACACGTCCTTGACCAGCAGCGCCGCCATCTCCTCGTGGGTGGGCGCCAGCAGGTGCTCGGCGCCGCGCCGGTCGGCGAGGGTGAAGAGGAGGTCGCCGTACTCCGTCCACCGGCCGCTCGTCCGGTACGGCTCGGCGGGCAGCAGCGCTGGGAAGTGCACCTCCTGGTCGCCGATCGCGACCAGCTCGGCACGCACCACCTCGGTGATCCGGTCCAGCACCAGCTTGCCCAGCGGCAGCCACGTGTAGCCGCCCGGTGCGGCGCGACGGATGTAACCGGCGCGCAGCAGCAGCCGATGGCTCGGCACCTCCGCGTCGGCCGGATCCTCGCGCAGGGTCCGCAGCAACAGGGTCGACATGCGTAGCAGCATTCGGGCAGCCTAAGACCGCCGGTCCCGGTGCGGCGATCCAATTCGGTCCCGGGTTACGTGTCGCCGGGAAGGCGGCCCTCGCAGCGGACGTCCGGGTCGGCCACCGGCCGCCGGGGCATCATCCAGTTGAGCGCGGTCTCCTCCACCGGCCAGCCCCGCACCGACACCAGGCTGTACGGAACCGCCGCCGGCTGGGGGCAGAGGACCTGCGACTCGACCCACCCGTTCGGCAGGAACCGCACGGTGGCGGTCCGGTCCAGCATGATCGTCGACGTGTCGGTAACCGTGATGAGCGCGCCGAGCACCACCTCCGGGCCGCCGTTGGCCGTCGGCGGGCCGTCCCCACCGTCCAGGCCTGCCGTGCCGCCGTTCGTCGGAGCAGCCGACGCGCTCGAGGCCGGGCCGCCCGGGGCTGCCGAGGCCGTGACGTCCGGGGCCGGCGAGGCCGATTGCTTCGGGACCACCTCGACCGCGGCGGTGGGCAGCAGCGGCACCCGGAGGAAGACCGCGCCCATCACCACCGGGAGCACGGCGGCGACCGTGAACGCCAGACCGTGGGTCAGCGTCGGGGCGATCCAGCCGGGGATCGGGCCGGTGAGCAGCACGGTGGCGGCGGGCGGCACCGCCAGCAGCGCGGCCGTGGCCACCTCGCCATCCTGATACGCCGTCCAGATGGCCGGGCCCAGCACCGTGTACGCCAGGACCGCCGCGGCCAGCGGCAGGGCCACGCTGACCAGCAGGATCCGGGTCGGCTGGTCAGGATGCAGGTAGCGGGTGCGCAGCGCGAGCAGCCAGAGGCCGAGCATCAGCAGCGACGGCAGGAAGCGGAGCTGCCAGGTGAGGGCCCCCAGCGCGACCGCCGCGCTGATCACCCAACCGGGGGTACGTGCCGTCCCGGAGGCCAGTAGTGACCGTTCCGGGTCGAACCGGTCCGGAGCGCTGAGCCGGAGCAGTCGACCGAGGACGCCGAAGGTGAGCACGACCACGGGGAACGCCCACACCAGGGCGATCAGCAGCGCGCTGAGCAGGCCGAGCGGACTGACGTACTGGACCAGCAGCAGCATCGTGGACATGTCCTGTTGGCTGAGCTGCCACAGCCGCAGCACCAGGAGCAGGACGGGGAAGGTGGGAAGGAGGGTCAGCAGCCACTGCTGCGCCTGCCGCGCCCCCGCCATCCGGCGCGGGCGGACCGCCTTGGCGGAGCTGGTGGTGATCCGGGGTACGCCGGGGGCGGTAGCGCGATCCTCTCCCACGGCCACTGTCGCACCTCCACCTTCCTCGGATCGGGTTGCTGCTGTTCCGCGACCGGCTGCGGGAGGTTGTATCCCTGCTGCCAACGGAGGTTGGCGTTGTACGCGTTCTCCCAGGCCGAGTCGTTCTCGTCCTTGGCCGACTTGTAGAGCGCAAGGTCGACCAGGTCGAGCAGGGCCTGGTTGGGGCCGGTGTTGACGCCCCAGCGCTCCTGGGGCGACGAGCCTATGTCCCAGTGCCGCAGCGGTTTCACGTTCTTGAGGGTCACCGGGAAGTGTTGACCGTCGCCGTCCGGCTGGTCGCCGGTGACGAAGCCGGCGAGGATCGCCGCGTCGGTGGTGACGGCCTGCACCTTGCCGTCGTACAGCTCCTGGATGCACTCGCTGATCCTGTTTCGACCCACCGGCGAGGCGCCGGCCTCGGCGAGGCGCTGGATGGACGTCGAGGTGGTCAGCGAGCAGACCGTCAGCCCACGCAGATCCTCCAGGCTGCTCACCTGCTTCTGGTAGCTCTTCAACGTCACCACCGACTGCTCGGTGTTCAGGTACGCGGCCGAGAAGACGGCACCCTCCTCCCTGCGCTTGTCGTTGATGCTGTACGACGCGATGACCAGGTCGACGATGACGAACCCCTCGCCGTCCTGGGCCTGTCGACGGGCCCGGTCCTCGCTCTCGATCGGCACGAAACGCACCTGGGAGTGGTCGAACCCGAGGTAGCTCGCGATCATGTACGCGATGTCGACGTCGAAGCCCTTCCAGACGTTGTTCGGGAGGCGCTGCGAGATGCCCGGCTGGTCGTCCTTCACGCCGATGACGAGCTGCTGCTTGCCCTTGAGGCCGGCGTCCTCCAGCAACTCGTCCCGGGTCGGCGGGCCCATCGCGAGGACGATCGGGACCAGGGCGGCGGCCAGGACGGCCAGCGCGACGATGAGCCCCACGAGTCGGATCTGGCGGGTCCGCGTGGTGCGCGACGATGGGGGCACCGCCGGGGCCGGCCCGGTGGGGCTCGGCTCGCTTGCCTGACTCAACTGGGCCCTCCCCACTGCGCGGTCCGGTGACCGGCCCCTCATTGTGCGGCCTCAATGCGAGCCACGGCACTCCACCACCAGCCGGATTGGCGACACGACGCCATCTCCCCGATATCGGGGTATCCGGGGCAGTGGGACACCGCGACATCGGCGATCCCGTGCGGATCAAGTGCGTTCCGCCACGTCGGCGGATCGGGGCGTCGCCGGCCGTGCCTCCGGTGACAGACTGGTCGCCGCAGGCAACGGGTGAGGGAGGCGCGGTGCGCTGGCGCAGTTTCGTCGCGGTCGGGGACAGCTTCACCGAGGGTATGGACGACGCGTACCCGGACGGCACCTACCGAGGCTGGGCGGACCTGGTGGCGACCCGTCTCGCCGCCGAGGCCGGCCCGGACTTCCGGTACGCGAACCTGGCCATCCGGGGCCGGCTCTTTCCCGGTGTCGTCGCCGAGCAGGTGCCCTCCGCGGTGGCGATGAAGCCCGATCTGATCAGCTTCGCGGCCGGCGGCAACGACGTGCTGCGGCGCACCTTCGACCCGGACACGTTGGTCTCCCGCTTCGACGAGGTCGTCCGGCAGCTGCGCTCGGGCGGCGCGGACGTGCTGCTCTTCCGATTCGCGGACGTGATGGCACGGCTGCCCGGTCAACGTCTCGTCGCTCCCCGGGTGCAACTGCTCAACCAGGCGGTCGGTGAGACCGCCGAGCGGCACGGCGCCATCCTGGTCGACCTGTACGCCGACGACACGTTCCTCAACCCGATGCTCTGGAGCACCGACCGGCTGCACCTCTCCCCGGCCGGGCACCGGCGGGTCGCCGGGCAGGTGCTGAACGCGCTCGGCGTGGGCTGCGACGAGGAGTGGCTGATGGTCCCGCCGCACCCGGCGCCGTCGCCGTGGCTGGCCGCCCGCGCGGCCGACCTGCGCTGGGCCGGGCAGTACCTGGCCCCGTGGATCAGGCGGCGGCTCACCGGCCGGTCGTCCGGTGACACGGTGACCGCGAAGCGTCCGCTGCTCGGCCCGCTCGTCGACTGACCGTGCGCACCCTGCACACCGCGCCGCTGCTGCGCCGTGAACGGGACGGCGAGCCGGTTCCGGAGCACGCCGTGCTGGTGGACGGCGACCGGGTCGAGGCCGTGGGTCCGCTGGCCGAGCTGAGCGAGACGTACGCGGGGGTGCGGGTCCGCCGGTGGGACGGCGTGCTGGGTCCGGGCCTGCTGCACGACGGCCCGCTGCCGGCGGCACCCACCCCGCGCGAGCGGGTGCACGCGCTGCTGCGTAGCGGAGTGACGGCGGTGCTGGCGGAACACCTGGCCGAGCCGGCGCTGCGGGCCGCCGTCGACCGGAGCGACCTGCTGGTGCTGCCGGCGCCCGTGGTGCCGAGCCTGCATCCGGGTGGACGCGCCGACCTGTCGGCGCACGACGCCGACGGCGCCTGCATCGCGACCGTGGCCGCCGGCCGGATCGTCCACCGGCGGGCGTGAGCACGCCTCACGTGGGCCGCGTCGCATCTGATGGCCGACCGTCGGGCGGTGTTGCGGCGTAACTTGGGGATCATGTCTGTGCCGAACGATCCTGATCCCCGCCTCCAGTCGTACGCCGACCCGCAGCGGCTGGTCACCACCGACTGGTTGGCCGAGCACCTGGGCGACGAGGGCCTCGTCGTGGTCGAGTCCGACGAGGACGTCCTGCTCTACGAATCCGGTCACATCCCCGGTGCCGTCAAGGTCGACTGGCACCTCGACCTGAACGACCAGGTCACCCGGGACTACCTCGACGCGACGAGCTTCGCCGAGATGTGTGCCGCGAAGGGCATCGGCCGGGGCGACACCGTGGTCTTCTACGGCGACAACTTCAACTGGTGGGCCGCGTACGCCCTCTGGGTGTTCTCGCTCTTCGGCCACGCCGACGTGCGCCTGCTCGACGGCGGCCGGCAGAAGTGGATCGCCGAGGGGCGCGAGGTGACCCGCGACAAGCCGGCCCGGCCCCGCGCCGACTACCCCGTGCCGCTGCGGGACGACGCGCCGCTGCGGGCGTTCCGTGAGCAGGTGATGGCGCACATCGCCGTGGGCCGGCCGCTGGTCGACGTCCGGTCCCCGGGCGAGTACACGGGCGAGATGCTGCACATGCCCGACTACCCGCAGGAGGGCGCGCTGCGCGGCGGGCACATCCCGGGCGCGGTCAGCAAGCCCTGGAAGTCGGCGGCGAATGAGGACGGCACGTTCAAGTCCGCCGACGAGCTGAAGGCCATCTACGCCGACCAGCTCGGGTTGAGCCCGGACGACGACGTGATCGCGTACTGCCGGATCGGTGAGCGGTCCAGCCACACCTGGTTCGTGCTGCGGCACCTGCTGGGCTACCCGCAGGTGCGCAACTACGACGGCTCGTGGACGGAGTGGGGCAACCTGGTCCGGGCGCCCGTGGTGAAGGGCGACCAGCCCGGCGGCATCGCCGCCTGACCGGTTCTGCGGAGCTGGCCGGCTGAGGGCTCGACGACTCTCAGCCGGCCAGCGCCAGCACGCCGGGTAGGTCCCGGATGATCCCGGTGATCTCGCCGGTCTCCGGGTCCCAGCGAGCCAGGGCGGCCGGTTCCAGGCTGAGCAGCACCGCTCCCTTGTTGTCCCAGCCCAACACCGGGCAGCAGCCCTTGGCGCGATCCCGACCGAGGTCGAGCAGGTGGGTCACCGCGCCGGTACGGGAGTCCAGCACGGCCACCCCCTCGGCGCCGTCGATGTCGTTGTTGGTGATCATGGCGGCCCTCGCCAGGCGACCGCCGTGCAGCCAACCCCGGCCGTAGAACTCATTCACCTCGTACGGTGACGGCAGCACGCCGTCGGTTATCCGCTGCTCGGAGCGGATCGTGGCCTCGCGGGCGGACCGGTTGCGCAGCGTCAGGCTGCCCCGTTCGCCGATCATCTCGATCAGCGCCGCCTCGCGGCCGGCTTCCGGGTCGGGTGCCACCACGTTCCAGGCCGACACGTCGATGGTGCCTGCCGCCTCGGTGTCGCGCTCCACCGCGTACGTCCGGTTGCCGCCGCCGACCAGGACCCGGTCGTGCGCCCACACCACCAGCTCCAGGTAGCCGTCGAGCGGGATCCGGCGTACGCCCGCCGCGGTGAGGTCAACCATGATCAGCTCGTTGGTCTGCGGGAAGGCCGCCCAACGCCCGTCCGGCGACAACACTCCCGGCTGTACGGCGGTCGCCTCGTTGCCGTCCGCGTCCCGGGTGGGCGCCAGCGTCACCACGTCGAGACCGCGCACGACGCCGTCGTCGCCGAGGATCCGGACCGGGCCGTCCGCGCGGTTCTCCTCGTCGACGGGCTGAAACAGCGCCAACGCCCGCTGGACCGGTCGCTCGGACAGCGGCACGGTCGCCGGGCCGCTCAGCCGGTTCAGCGGATCGGGTGGGTACGTCAGCTCGGTCGGCGGACGCTGCACGGGATCGGCGTGGGTGGGCTCGACGGTCGGCGCCACCGTGTGGTTCAGGGGCGGACCGGGGGACGGCCGGCGGACGGCGACCGTGCCACCGCCGACCAGCACCACGGCCAGGACTGCCGCGCCGAGCACCCGTCGGGTACGACGCGTGCGCCGCGCCCGGTCCCAGCCGGCCGTCGCGGGCTTGCTGGGCAGCACGTCCTCCACGCTGACGGCGAACAGTTGGCGCAGATCCCGCTCGTTCACTGGTTCACCTCCAGGTCGGCGGTCGGTTCGCCGGAGCGGGTCGCGCCCCGGCTCGATCGGCCATCTCCGGTGAGATCGGGGGCCACCTCGCGAAGCCGGCGCAGCGCCATGTGGCACTGGCTCTTCACGGTGCCGACGGTCACCCCGAGCGCCTCCGCCGTGGCGACCTCGGTCAGGTCCTCGTAGTAGCGCAGCACCAGCACGGCCCGCTGCCGGGGCGGCAGCAGCCCCAGCGCGTCGTGCAGGGTCAGCCGCAGCGCGCCGTCACGGTCGGGGGCCACCTGTTCCGGCGGTGCGGGGCTGAGCCACTCCCGGCGTCGACGCCGCCACCACGACACCGCGTCCCGGTAGAGGATGGCCCGCACGTAGGCGGCGGGATCGCCGTCGCGGACGGAGGTCCAGCGCAGCGCCAGCTTCAGCAGGGCGTCCTGGAGAAGGTCCTCGGCCTGGTGCCGGTCGCCGCAGATCAGGAAGGCCGCACGCAGCAGACGGTGCTGGTTGCTCTCCACGAAGGCGAGGTAGCCGTCGCGGCCGTCGTTCACCGTCGATCCCATCCGCACCCCTTCCGGCCGCCACGGTGCGCGTCACCCGACAGACGCATGGGGAGGGGAAAAGGTTGGGTCAGGTCTGCGGCAGCCCGGTCAGGTAGCGCTGGAGGGTCGGCGCGACCCAGGAGACCAGCTCCTCCGGGTCGACGTCCACCATCGGTGGGAGCCGGACGACGTAGCGGGTGAAGGCGAGGCCCAGGATCTGGCTGGCCACCAGGCCGGCACGCCGGGCGGTCAGCGCCGGGTCGGTGCCGAACGTGGCCACGGCCGCGGTGAGCTGGTCGGCGAAGATGCCGCGCATCCGTTCGGCCGCGCCCGGGTTGGTGCTGGCGGCCCGCAGCAGCGCCACAAGCGTCTCGTCGCCCTCCCACCGGGCGAGGAAGTGCCGGACCAGCACCTCGCCGAGCTGCTCGGACGACACGGCGGCCAGGTCGGGCAGGCGGAGGTCGAACTCGGCCGCCGCCGCGAACAGACCCTCCTTGCTGCCGTAGTACCGCATGACCATCGACGGGTCGATCCGGGCGTCGGCGGCGATGGCCCGGATCGTGGCGCGCTCGTATCCGTCGGCGGCGAACCGCTCGCGGGCTGCTCGCAGGATCGCCGCGCGGGTGGCGTCCGATCGGCGGGGGTGGGTCGGGTGGGCGGGCGCGGTCATGTCAACGACCGTATGCCAACGGTTGTTGACACACAACGACCGCCGTCCTAGCGTTGCCAACAACCGTTTGCCAACACCCGTTGGCAACAGTCGTTCCGGAGGTGGCCATGCTGCCCACGAGCACCGACGTCCTGGTGGTGGGTGCCGGCCCCACCGGCCTCGCCACCGCACTGACGCTGGCCCGTCGCGGGATCGACGTGACAGTGCTGGACCAGCAGGCCGAACCGCCACAGACGTCCCGCGCGGCCGTCGTGCACGCGTACACCCTGGAGGTGCTGGACCGGATCGGCGTCGCGGCGCCACTGGTGGCCCAGGGGGTGCGTGCGCCGCGCTTCACGGTCCGCGACCGGGACCGGACGCTGCTGTCGGTTCCGTTCCACCGGTTGCCGTCCCGTTTCCCCTACGCCCTGCTGGTCTCCCAGGCGGTCACCGAGGCCGTGCTCGTCGGGCAGTTGGCTGACCTCGGCGTCCGGGTACGACGGCCGTGCCGGCTGACCGACCTGAGCCCGACCGCCGACGGGGTGCTCGCGCGGGTCGACGGTGCGGACCTGCGCGCCCGGTACGTGGTCGGCGCGGACGGCCTGCACAGCACGGTCCGGCAGGCGGCCGGCATCGGCTTCGCCGGCCCCAGCGACGAGGAGTCCTTCGTGCTCGCCGACGTGCGGGTCGACAGCGCGCTGCCCCGCGACGAGGCCGCGCTGTTCCTCGCCCGCCCCGGGCCGCTGGTCTGGGCGCCACTGCCGGACGGCGTGGTCCGGTTGGTCGCCGCTGTGCCGACGGCACCGCCCGAGCCGGATCGGGCGTACCTTCAGTCGCTGCTCGACGAGCGCGGCCCGACCCGCCGGCCCGACCGGGTGACCGAGGTGCTGTGGGGTTCCCGGTTCCGGGTGCACCACCGGATCGCCGACACCTTCCGGGCCGGGCCGGTGCTGCTGGCCGGAGATGCCGGACACGTGCACAGCCCCGCCGGCGGGCAGGGCATGAACCTCGGCATCTGCGACGCGGTGGCCCTCGGCACGGCTCTGGCCGAGGTGCTCGCCGGTGGCCCGGAGACGCTGCTCGACGACTACACCGCCCGGCAGCGCCCGATGGCCGAGGACGTGATGAGCTTCGCCGCCGGGCTGACCCGGCTGGCCACCACCTCCCCGGCCCGCCGACCGGCCCGGGACGCGCTGCTCCGGCTGCTCGGGGCCGTACCCCCGGTCCGGCAGCGGATCGCGCTGCGCCTGTCCGGGCTGTCCCACGCGGAACGCGGCGCGGGCTGAGGTGCACGACGTGCTGCTCAGCGCGACGGCTGGGGTGCTGTGCTGTCGTCGGTGGGGGCGACCACCGGCGACACCGACGCGACCGGCCGCAGCGTTCGCCACGCCGCCAGCGTGACCAGCGCGAACGTGCCGGCCGCGGCGCCCGCCACCGGCACCGTCCCGTACGCGGCGGCGGCCAGCCCGGCGACCGCCGCGCCGACGGGTGCGGTGAGCAGCCCGACCATCCGCTGCGCGGCACCCACCCGACCGAGCAGCCCGCCCGGCACGTGCCGCTGCCCGTACGACGCCGACAGGCTGTTCCACACGACGGTGCCGGCGGCGAAGACGGCCAGCGCGATCCCGCCCGGCACCGGTTGCCGGGCCAGCGCGAACCCGACCAGCGCGACGGTCTGCACGGCGAGCACCGCCCGCAGCGCGGGCACCGTGCCGAGCCGGGCGGCGAGCCGGCCCGCCCCGAGCGCCCCGCCCACGCCGCCGACAATGGCGCCCGCCGCGAACAGTCCGTATCCGGCCGGCGGCACGCGCAGCACGTCCAGCGCGTAGAGCACCAGCACCGCCATGAGACCGCTGATCGCCAGGTTGCTCGCGGCGGCCAGCAGGGTGACCCGCCACAGTGTCCGGTCGCCGCGCAGCCAGCGCATCCCCTCGGTGATCTCGCTCCACACCGACAGGCGTCCAACGGTCGGCCCGGTGACCACGGCGGGCGTCGGAGTGAGGGCCAGCACGAGCAGGGCCGCCACCGCGAAGGTGACGGCGTCCAGGGCGAACGGCAGCGCGGGGGCGGTGGCGAAGAGGACACCGGCGGCCGGCGCACCGAGGAAGCCGCCGGCCACCGCGCTCCCCGCCTGGAGCCTTCCGTTCGCCCGGGGCAGCGCGGCCGGCGACACGACCGTGGGCAGCAGCGCGAACGAGGCCGAGTCGAAGAGGGTGCCCAACGCGGCGAGGAGGAACGCGGCCGCCAGCAGCGTCACGACGGCAGCCCGGTCGAGGACGACCGCCACGGCCACCGCCGCCACCACCGCCGCGCGTACCCCGTCGATGCAGGCCATCGTCCGTCGGCGGTCCCAGCGGTCCGCGTACACGCCGCCGAGCAGGCCGAAGAGCAGCGGCGGAAGCTGCCCGGCCACGGTGACCGCCGCGATGATCCGAGGGTCGCGGGTCAGTGTCGCGGCCAGCAGGGCCAGCGCCGGCGTGCGCAGCGCGTCCCCGAGCCGGGACGAGACGGCGGCGGACCAGAGCAGCCGGAAATCCCGGCCCAGAGCGGAGGAGGTCATGCCGCCGAACGTGCCCTCTCGACCGGGTCGAGGGTCAAGCCGCCGGGCGAAAGGGGGACGCGGGCCGTCGGTGATCATCGGTACGGTGGGCGCCGGCATCGGGACCGGGGAGAACTCAGGCGTGGACCACACTTTCCAGGTCGACCTGCGTGGCGTGGTCGACCTGCTCAGCCATCACCTCTACGGCAGCCCGCGGGTGTACGTCCGTGAGCTGCTCCAGAACGCCGTGGACGCGATCACCGCCCGGCGTACGACCGAGCCGGACGCCCCGGCGCTGGTCCGCATCGAGCCGCCGGAGATCACCGGCGACGGCACCCTGCGGGTGTACGACACCGGCGTCGGCCTGACCGAGGCGCAGGTGCACGAGCTGTTGGCCACCATCGGCCGCAGCTCCAAGCGCGACGAGCTGGGCTTCTCCCGGCACGAGTTCCTCGGCCAGTTCGGCATCGGCCTGCTCTCCTGCTTCCTGGTCGCCGACGAGATCCAGGTGCTCACCCGGCACGGCGACAACCCCACGGTCCGGTGGACCGGGTACGCCGACGGCCGCTACGCCGTGACCGTGGCGCCGCCGGAGGCCGCCCGCGTCGAGCCGGGCACCACTGTCACGCTGGTGCCCCGCCGCGACGCCGACCAGTGGTTCGCCACCCCGACCGTCACCGACCTGGCGCGGCTCTTCGGCTCGCTGCTGCCGGTCACCGTCCGGGTCGGCGACACGGTCACCACCACCGGCGAACCGCCGTGGTCGACCGCGCCGGGGGCGCCGCTCGACCGCGCGGCGTTGATCAGGTACGCCCGGGAGACGCTCGGCGTGGAGCCGTTCGACGTGCTGCCGCTGGCCGTGCCGGAGGCCGGGCTGACCGGTGTCGCCGTCATCCTGCCCACCCCGGTGAACCCGGCGGCCCGGGCCGGGCACCGCGTCTACCTCAAGCGGATGCTGCTCACCGAGAACGCCGACAGCCTGCTGCCGGACTGGGCGTTCTTCGCGCACTGCGTGGTCGACGCGACCGAGCTGCGCCCGACGGCCAGCCGCGAGGCCCTCTACGAGGACACCCTGCTCACCGCGACCCGGGAGGCGCTCGGCGATCAGGTACGCGGCTGGCTGGTCCGGCTGGCGCGACACGACCCGCACCGGCTGGCCGAGTTCCTCCAGGTGCACCACCTCGGCGTGAAGGCGCTGGCGCTGCACGACGACGAGATGCTCCGGCTGGTCGACAGGTGGTGGCCGATGGACACCAACGTCGGCACGCTCACGCTCGCCGAGTTCCGCGAACGCCACGGGGTGCTCCGCTACGCGGCCAGCCTCGACGAGTTCCGCCAACTCGCCGCCGTGGCGGCCGCACAGGACCTGGCGGTGGTGAACGCCGGCTACACGTACGACACCGAGCTGATTGAGCGGCTGCCGGCGGTGGACCGGTCGGTGCTGATCGAACGGCTGGAGCCGAGCGACCTCACCACCCGGTTCGAGGCTCTCGACCCGCAGGTCGAACTGGCGCTGCGGCCGTTCCTCACCGCCGCGCAGCGGGCCGTCGAACGGTCCGGCTGCGAGGTGGTCATCCGGGCGTACGACCCGGTCTCGCTGCCCGCGCTCTACCTGGTCAGCCGGTCGGCAGCGTTCAACGATCAGCTCGCCGCCAGCCGCGACCGCGCCGACGAGCTGTGGGGCGGAGTGCTCGACGCGCTCGCCGCCACCGCCCCGCCGGACCGCCCGCAACTGGTGCTCAACCACCGCAACCCGCTGGTCCGGCGGGTCACGATGCTTGGCGACCCGGAGCTGGTCGGCCTCGCCATCGAGGCGCTGTACGGGCAGGCGCTGCTGCTCGGCCACCATCCGATCCGCGCTGCCGACGCCGCGCTGCTGAACGATTCCTTCCTCGGCCTGCTCGGCCGGGCCGTGCCGGGACGGGAGTGACCATGAGCGACGAGGACCTGTGGCGGGTGCTGCGTGGCATCGCCGACATGCCGTACGGGGCGGGGCAGATCGCCGCGCTGGAGCAGTTGCTGCGCCGGGTCGACGCCGCCGACGACCGGCACCTCGCCTTCGTCACCCGGATGCAGGCCACCACCGGGTACGTCTACGGCGGTGAGCCGGCGAAGTCGTTCGTGACCTTCTCCTGGTGCCTGTCCGAGTTCGACCGCGACCCGCAGCCCTACCACCAGCGCCATCTGCACCAGTTGCTGTGGCACTTCAAGTACATGGTGTCCGGCCTGCTGAAGTTCCCCGAGGTGCCGCTGGACCGCACGTACGCGGTGCTCGACGACATGGAGCGGCGTTACCGGGCCGGTGGGCACAGCCTGCAGACCGTCCACAAGCACCGGTTCCGGGTCGCCGACCACGTGGGCGACGCCGAGGCCGCCGCGCACTGGTACCGGCTCTGGCAGACCACACCCCGCGACGAGCTGTCCGACTGCGCCGGCTGTGACCCGACGAGTCAGGTGGGCTACCTCGCCGACACCGGGCGGGACGCCGAGGCGGTGGCACTTGCCGAGCCGGTGCTCGCCGGCAGACTGACCTGCACCGAGCAGCCGCAGGCGATCCTCACGGCGCTCCTTCTGCCCTATCTGCGTACCGGCCGAGGTGAGTCGGCGCGCGACGCGCACCGGGAGGCGTACCGCAAGCTGCGCGGCAACCTCGCCGACCTGTGGGACATCGGCGACCACGTCGAGTTCTGCACGCTGACCGGCAACGAGGCGCGGGCGGTCGAGCTGGTCGAGCGGCACCTGGACTGGCTGGACCGGCCGCCGTCGCCGGCCGCCGCCATGCACTTCGCGGCGACCGCCGCGGCCGCGCTGCGTCAGGCTGGTGCGGCGACGGTGTACCGCCGGGCCGCCGAGGGCCGGCCGGCCGCCGAGGTGCCCGCGCCGACGCTGGCCGACGAGCTGGCCGGGACCGCGACCGCGCTGGCCGCCCGCTTCGACGCCCGCAACGGCACCACGCACCAGTCGGAGTGGATCGCCCGCCGGCTCGCCGTCCGGCCCAGTGGCGAGCACCTGCCGCTCTCCGCGAGCGTCCGCCGCCGTCCGGCCGATCCAACCGTTGCGCTCGGTGCGGCCACGCCCGCGTCCGCCGACCGAGGTGGCCGGGATCGGGCCGAGGCGCCCGCCGTGACCCTGCCCGCCGACGCCGACGCGGACGAGTTGCTGACCCTCGCCGAGGAGAGCTGGGGCCGACACGACCGGGCCGCGTTCCAGGCGGCGCTGGCCGCGTGCGACGACCGGTTCGGCTCCGCCGACCTGCCGGCGCGTACGGTCGCGCACCGGCTGGCGCTGCGGGCCGCCGAGCGCGGCGACGAGGACGACATCGAGGGCGCGGTCGAGTTGAACCGGGCGGCGCTGGACCTGTACCGCTCGGCGGGCGAGGAGGTGCCCGCCCAGGTGGTCGCCGGGCGGCTCGGCGTGCTGCTGACCAGGGCCGACGAGCACGCCGAGGAGGGGCTCGCGCTGGTCCGGGAGGCCGCCGAGGTGCTGGACCGGCTCGGTGACGCCCGGCAGCGGGCCGCGGGGCACGACCGGCTGGCGTTGGCGCTGCTGCACCAGCAACGGTGGGCGGACGCCCTCGCGGCGCTGGACCGGGCACCGGCCGACGCGGGTGGCGACCGGCACCTGGCGGCTCGGATGGCGCTGCACCGGGCACACCTGCTGGAGCAGTCCGACCGCGTCGACGAGGCCCGCGCCGCCGCCGAGGAGGCTCGCGGCATTGGTCGTGAGCTGGGCATCGGTGAACTGCTCACGGCGGCCTGCCTGGCCTGGGCGCGGACGGTCGACGACCCGGCGGAGGCGGTGGCCGCCTGCGACGAGGCGCTGCGGGTGGCGCCGGCGGACGCGGAGCTGCCCGTCCGGGTCGCCCGCGCGCGGGCACTGCTCTCCGCCGGCCGGGCCGCCGACGCGGTGGACGATTTCGTCGAGGCGGTGACGCTCTGCGTGGAGCGCGGCGCCGAGGGGGACGCGTTCCTGCGCTGGGAGCTGGCGAACGCGTACCGGATGGTGGGCCGGCTCGCCGAGGCGGCCGAGGTCGCCGAGGAGGCCGTGCTCGGCCTGGACCGGCTGGGCGCCCAGGCGGAGGCCGACCGCTGTCGGCACCTGCTGGCCGGCGTGTACGCCGGGCTCGGCGAGATCGATCCGGCGCTGGCCCTGCTGGAGCAGTTGTCCACCAACCTGGACGGCCCGGACAACCTCCCGCACCGGGCGCAGGTGCTGGAGGAGGCCGGCGGGATCCTCTACGACGCCGACCGGGACGCGGTTGCCGCCGAGCGGTTCGCCGCCGCCGCCACGGCGTACCGGCTGGCCGACCTGCCGTTGGACGAGCTGCGTGCCCGCCGGAGGGAGGCGTACGCCTGGTTCTGGTCCGACGACCGACCGGCGGCGGTCCGGACCATCGAGCTGGTGGACGGGTTGGCGGCCGCGTTGGCCGGGCAGCCGGAGCCGGAGCCGCCGGTGACGTACGAGCTGGCGATGGCGGCCGAGGCCGGTGCGCGGGTGTTGGTCGGGGAGGGGCGGCCGGACGAGGCGCTGAACCGGCTCGCCGGGGTGCCGGACCGGCTCCGGTCGATCGAGGCGTTCGGCGAGGCGGCCCAGGTCGAGATTCTCGTCGGTGAGCTGCTGCTGCGCCTGGACCGGCCGGCCGAGGCGGAGCCGCTGCTGCGCCGCGTACTCGGTGGGCTCCCGGCCGGCTCGCGGCCGGTCCGCCAGACGGCCTGGCTGCTGGCCCGCGCCCTGGACCTGCTGGATCGACCCACGGAGGCCGCCGCGCTGCGCGCGGAGCATGACCTCGACCCGGACGAGTAGACCTCTTCCCCGACCGGCCGGCCCCCGCCCGAGCGGGGGCCGGCCGGTGGCGTGGCGCACGCAACCGACCGGTAACCGCCGCCCCACCGCGGTCGGCTCGCGGTCTACGCTTGCCCCGTGACGGTGGAACAGCAGGCACGGGGTGCGGGCCGGCGCCGGTCCCGCAAGGACGAGATCCTGGAGATCGCGGTCGGTCTGTTCGCCGCCCGTGGCTATCACGGCGTGTCGATGGACGACATCGGTGCGGCAGCCGGGGTGACCGGCCCCGCGCTCTACCACCACTTCGCCGGCAAGGAGGCCATGCTGGCCGCCGCGCTGATCCCGGTCAGCGAGGGGCTGTTGGCCGGCGGCCGGGAACGCGCCGCCGGGCATCCGGACGACCCGCGCGGCGCGCTGGAGTCGCTGATCGACTTCCACGTCGAGTTCGCGCTGGCCAACCCGGCGGTGATCGCACTGCACCTGCACGAGCTGGACCGCCTGCCGGAGGAGCCGCGACGACGGATCCGCCGCCTGCAGCGGATGTACGTCGAGGAGTGGGTGACGGTGCTGACCGCGCTGCACCCGGGCATGCCCGACGGTGAGGCGCGGGTGTTGGCGCACGCCGCGTTCGGCCTGATGAACTCGACCCCGTTCCTGGGCGGCGAGGTGGACCGTCGGCGTCGCGCCGAGCTGCTGCGCGGCGCCACCCTGGCCGCCCTGCTCGCCTGAGCCCGGCCGCGCTGCTCGCCTGAGCCCCGGCTCGTCAGGAGTGGGCCGGTCGTGGTTCCCTGGCATCGTCCCACCATCCGGACGCCGGGAGGAAACATGATCGAGTCACTGCTGGTCGCCAATCGGGGCGAGATCGCCCGCCGGGTCATCCGGACCGCCAAGCGGCTCGGCATCCGCGCGATCGCGGTGTACTCGGAGGCCGACGCCGACCTGCCCTTCGTCGCCGAGGCGGACGAGGCCGTCCTCATCGGCCCGCCGAACCCGGCCCAGAGCTACCGCAACGTCGAGGCGATCCTCGCCGCCGCGAAGTCGACCGGCGCACATGCCATCCACCCCGGCTACGGTTTCCTGTCGGAGAACGCCGAGTTCGCCCGTACCGTCGAGGCGAGCGGGCTGATCTGGGTCGGGCCCGGCGCGGACGCGATCACCGCGATGGGCGACAAGATCAATGCCCGGAACCTGATGGCGGCGGCCGGCGTCCCGGTCGCGCCCGGCACCACCGACCCGGCCGCCGACCTGGACGCGGCGGTCGCCGCCGCTGCGGAGATCGGCTACCCGGTGATGGTCAAGGCCGCCGCGGGTGGCGGGGGCATGGGCATGGGCGTGGCCGTCGACGAGGCCGCGCTGCGCACCGAGTACGACAAGGTGCGCGCGTTCGCCGAGCGGATGTTCGGCGACGGTTCGGTGTTGATCGAGCGGTACTTCCCCCGGGTGCGCCACGTGGAGGTGCAGATCCTCGGCCTGGCCGACGGTCGGGTGGTGGCGCTCGGCGAACGGGAGTGCTCGGTGCAGCGGCGCAACCAGAAGCTGGTCGAGGAGTCGCCGTCCCCGGCAGTCTCGCCGGAGCTGCGGCAGCGTTTCCTGGCCGCGGCGGTGCGCGCCGGTGAGGCCGTGGGTTACCGCAACGCGGGAACTGTCGAGTGTCTGCTCGACCCGACCACGAACGAGTTCTTCTTCCTGGAGATGAACACGCGGTTGCAGGTGGAGCACCCGGTGACCGAGTACGTCTACGGGATCGACCTGGTGGAGGAGCAGTTGCGGGTGGCGTCCGGGCTGGCGCCGACGTTCGACCCGGACGCGTTGACGCCGAGCGGGCACGCGATCGAGATGCGGATCAACGCGGAGGATCCGAAGCGCTTCCTGCCCGGCCCCGGCGTGGTGAAGACCTGGGTGGAGCCCACGGGTGCGGGCGTCCGGGTGGATTCCGGCTACACCGGCGGCAACACGGTCACTCCGTTCTACGACAGCCTGATGGCCAAGCTGATCGTCAGCGGCGACACCCGCGAAGAGGCGTTGGAGCGCGCGAAGGCGGCGGTGGCCGCCTTCCGGATCGAAGGCCCGAAGAACAACCTCCCGTTCTTCGCCGAGCTGCTGGAGAACGAGGAGTTCCTCAGCGGCGCGTACGACACCGGCATCGTCTCCCGCATGCGCTGACCCGCCGTCATCGTTGATCAAGAGGTTCGCGTCAGGATTTCGGTCCTGGATGACGCGAACCTCTTGATCGACACTGGGGGGTGGCATGCTGGGAGAACCCCAGCACAGCTCTGTCACAGTGAGGTGACCCCTTGGCTGAACTGCCAGATTTCGTGTCGATTCGTGAGGTCGGGCCGCGGGACGGGCTGCAGAACGAGGAGCCGATTCCCGTCGACGCGAAGGTGCGGCTGCTCGACGCGCTCTCCGGCACCGGCGTACGCCGGATCGAGGCGGTGTCGTTCGTGCACCCGTTGGCGATCCCGCAGATGGCCGACGCCGACGAGGTGTGGCGGCGGGCCACGAAGGCCGACGGGGTGCGCTACTCGGCGCTGGTGCCGAACACCCGGGGCGCGCAGCGGGCCCTGGCCGCCGGGTTCACCGAGATCGAGGTGGTGGTGTCGGCCAGCGACACGCACAACCGGCGCAACGTCAACCGCTCGACCGACGAGTCGTTGAACGACATCGCCGAGCTGATCGACCTCCTGCACGGGGCGTCCGCGCGGGTCGAGGTGATCGTGGCGACCAGCTTCGGGTGCCCGTACGAGGGGGACATCGACCCGTGGCGGGTCGCCGGCATCGTCGACCGAGTGGTCCGCGACGGCGCGGACCGGGTGGCGTTCGGCGACACGACCGGCATGGCCACTCCGCGTCGGGTCCGTGAGCTGCTGACCGCGGTACGCGACCGCAACGCGCACGTGCCGGTGCTGCTGCACTTCCACAACACCCGGGGTACGGCGCTGGCCAACCTGCTGACTGCGCTGGAGCTGGGGGTGACCGAGTTCGACGCCAGCGTCGGCGGCTTGGGCGGCTGCCCGTACGCCCCGGGGGCCAGTGGCAACCTCGCCACCGAGGAGGCCGTGCACATGCTGCACGACATGGGCGTCGACACCGGCATCGACCTGGCTGCCCTGATCGAGGTGGCCGAGCTGGCCGAGGAGCTGCTCGGCAAGAAGCTTCCGTCCGGTGTGCTGCGGGCGGGCCCGCGTACCCGGCTGACGCCGATGCCGAGCTGAGGACGCGACGAAGGGGCCGGCGAACACGCCGGCCCCTTCGTTCGTGCCAGGTCGGTCAGTTCACCGGGGTGAGCACGCTCGGCCAGCTGTCCCGGAAGATGTCCGCGCTGCGGCCGGCGCTGCGCTCGGTGGCGCTGAGGGTGCCGGCGAAGAGGCTGCTCACCCGGTTCGCCTCGGCGGTGCTCGGGTACGGGTTGGTGCAGCTGGTGCCGGCGCTGCCGCCGGACATCAGGATCGCGCAGTTGCCGTTGTAGTTGTCCGGCAGGCCGAGGATGTGCCCGATCTCGTGGGTCATGATCCGCAGCGGGCTGTACTGCGCCGCCTGCTGGGTGTCGATGTAGACCCGGCCGTTGCCGAGGCTGGTCCGCACGGCGTAGGAGCCGCCGCCGGTGATCTGGTAGATCCGCAGGTTGGAGCCGCAGTTCGCGGTAAGCGTCAGGTTCGTGGTGGCGTTGTTCCAGATCGAGGCGGCCTGGTTGGCGGTGCCGGCGTAGGCGCCTGCCTGGCTGGTGTTGTAGCAGATGGTCATCGCGGCGGACGCGGGCGCGGGGTTGGCGACCGTGACGCCGAGCGTGGCAACTGCCGTCGCGACAAACGCGACGGCGAGCCGACCGAGTCGTGAGGTCATCGCTGACTCCTATCCGGGAGGGGGTGCCAGGAGCCTATCCACAGAGATTAATAGATTTCAATGTTTCGTTCAAAGAAGCGTCGGCCGGTCGTGGGTCGCCGGGAGGTGCGCGAATGCGATAGCCTAACGATCGTTCAGGTCAGTACGGGCGAGGGAGTCGGCGTGACGCTCGACGGTGAGGCGCTGGAGCAACTGCGCAAGCGGGCCCGGTCCGGCGGCGCGGACAAGTACCACGCGGCCAACGAGGCCAAGGGCAAGCTCTTCGCCCGCGAACGCGTCGCGCTGCTGGTCGACGAGGGTTCGTTTGTCGAGGACGGCCTCTACGCCAACGCGCTCGCCGACGGGCTGCCCGCCGACGGCGTGGTCACCGGCACCGCCACGATCGACGGGCGGCAGGTCTGCCTGATGGCCAACGACTCCACCGTCAAGGCCGGCAGTTGGGGCGCCCGGACCGTCGAGAAGATCATCCGGATCATCGAGCGGGCGTACGGCGCCGGCGTGCCGATGGTCTACCTGGTCGACTCCGCCGGCGCCCGGATCACCGACCAGGTCGACCTCTTCCCCGGCCGGCGTGGCGCCGGCAAGATCTTCTGGAACCAGGTCCGCGCCTCGGGTTCGATCCCGCAGGTCTGCGCGCTGTTCGGCCCGAGCGCCGCCGGTGGGGCGTACATTCCGGCGTTCTGCGACGTGGTCGCCATGGTCGACGGCAACGCGAGCATGTATCTCGGCTCCGACCGGATGGTCGAGATGGTCACCGGGGAGAAGACCACCCTGGAGGCGATGGGCGGCGCCAAGGTGCACACCGCCGAGTCCGGCGTCGGGCACTTCCTCTGCAAGACCGAGGCCGACGCGCTCGACGTGGTGAAGACCTACCTGTCGTACCTGCCCGCGAACTGGACCCAGGCGCCGCCGGCCGCGCCGGCGGTCGCCGCGCCCGCGAAGGCCGACCTGGCCGCGCTCGTGCCGGCCAGCGAGCGGCAGGCGTTCGACATGCGGCGGTACGTCAAGGGCCTGCTCGACGAGGGCTCCTTCTTCGAGATCCAGGCGCTGTGGGCCAAGGAGTTGACCATCGGGTTCGGCCGCCTCGACGGCCAGGTCGTCGGCGTGCTCGGCAACAACTCGATGTTCAAGGGCGGCGTGCTCTTCGTCGACTCGGCCGACAAGGCGACCCGGTTCGTGCAGCTCTGCGACGCGTTCAACGTGCCGCTGCTCTTCCTCAGCGACGTACCCGGCTTCATGGTCGGCAGCGCCGTGGAGAAGCAGGGCATCATCCGGCACGGCGCCAAGATGATCACCGCCATCTCCGAGGCGACCGTCCCGAAGATCTGCGTGGTGGTCCGCAAGGCGTACGGCGCCGGCCTGTACGCGATGGCCGGCCCCGGCTTCGAGCCGGACGCGACAATCGCGCTGCCCACCGCGAAGATCGCGGTGATGGGCGCCGAGGCCGCCGTGAACGCCGTCTACGCCAACAAGATCGCGGCGATCGAGGACGCGGACGAGCGGGCCGCCTTCGTGGCCGCCAAGCGGGCCGAGTACGAGCAGGACATCGACGTCGTCCGGCTCGCCAGCGAGCTGGTGGTGGACGCCATCGTCGAGCCGCACGACCTGCGTGGCGAGCTGGTCCGCCGCTTCGCCGCTGCGCGTACCAAGGACCGGCACTTCTCCCGGCGTCGGCACGGCGTGACCCCGGTCTGACCCTCGCCCCACCCCCACAGCGATCCGCCTGCGGCGTCACGAGCGCCGGGGCGGCCGTCCACACAGGAGGATGAGATGGACTTCCGGCTCACCGACGAACAAACGGCGCTGCGGGAGAGCGTGCGGGACTTCGCCCGCGAGGTGGTCGCCCCGGTCATCGCCGAGCACTACGAGCAGCACACCTTTCCGTACGAGGTGATCCGGCAGATGGGCAAGATGGGCCTGTTCGGCCTGCCCTTCGGCGAGGAGCACGGCGGGATGGGCGGCGACTACTTCGCGCTGTGTCTGGCCCTGGAGGAGTTGGCCCGGGTCGACTCCAGCGTGGCTATCACGCTGGAGGCGGCGGTCTCACTGGGCGCGATGCCGATCTACCGCTTCGGCACCGAGGAGCAGAAGGCCACCTGGCTGCCGAAGCTGCTCAGCGGCGAGGCGCTGGCGGGCTTCGGGCTCACCGAGCCGGGCACCGGATCCGACGCCGCCGGCACCCAGACGCGCGCCGTGCTGGACGGCGACGAGTGGGTGATCAACGGGTCGAAGGCGTTCATCACCAACTCGGGGACCGACATCACGGCCCTGGTCACCGTCACCGCCGTGACCGGCACGAACGCGGACGGCTCCAAGGAGCTGTCGACGATCATCGTGCCCACCGGTACGCCCGGATTCACGGTGGCCCCCGGTTACTCCAAGGTCGGGTGGACCGCCTCGGACACCCACGAGTTGACCTTCGACGACTGTCGGGTGCCCGCGGCCAACCTCCTCGGTGCCCGCGGCCGAGGGTTCGCCCAGTTCCTGCGGATCCTCGACGAGGGCCGGATCGCGATCGCCGCACTGGCCGTCGGCCTCGCCCAGGGCTGCGTCGATGAGTCGATCAAGTACGCGCAGGAGCGGGAGGCGTTCGGCCGCCCGATCGGCGCCAACCAGGCCATCCAGTTCAAGATCGCCGACATGGAGCTGAAGGCGCACACCGCCCGGCTGGCCTACTACGACGCCGCCGCCCGGATGCTGGCCGGTGAGCCGTTCAAGCGACAGGCCGCCATCGCGAAGCTGCACGCGAGCACCATCGCGGTGGACAACGCCCGGGAGGCGACCCAGATCCACGGCGGGTACGGCTTCATGAACGAGTACCCGGTCGCCCGGTTCTGGCGGGACTCCAAGATCCTGGAAATCGGCGAGGGCACCAGCGAGGTGCAGCGCATGATCATCGCCCGCGACCTGGGTCTCTGAACCACCCACACCGCACCTGGACGCGGCCCGGTCCCGCTCCGCCTCTCCCTGCCCGCCACCGGCCGGCCGTCTGCCACCGGCCGGCCGTTCGACGCCGGCTTGCTGTCTGACGCCGGCTTGCCGTCGTGGGCCGGCCAGCCGTTCGGCTGTCGGATTTTCGGCGAGCGGACGTCGGCAGACCGACGTTCGACTGCCGATGGTCGGAGTCGATCCGTACTCTTCGTGGCCATGACTCCGGAGCATGATCGGTCGCGGAGCTCGGCCGGTCGTAGCGGGCTGCCGGAGCTGCTGCGTGCGCACCGGCGCGCGGCCGGCCTGACTCAGGCGGAGCTGGCGTCCCGTGCCGGGGTCGGCGTGCGGACGGTGCGGGACCTGGAGCGCGGCCGGTCGGTCCGGCCGCAGCGCACCACCGTCGAGTTGCTGGCCACGGCGTTGGAGTTGGCCGGCGCGACCCGGGCGGCGTTCCTGGCGACGGCCCGCGGCGCCGCCGGCGGTGAGTCGCCCCGGCCGGACGTCATCTCGGGCACGCTCGGGGTTGGCGCCGGTGTCACGTCGACAGCCGGAGCCGCCCGGGCCGCCGCTCGGGTGGCCCTCCCCCCACCGGTAGCCCTGATCGGCCGCGACCGCGACGTCACCGAGCTGGCCGGAATGCTGACCGCGGAACGCGGCCCCCGACTGGTGAGCCTGGTCGGGCTGGCCGGGGTCGGCAAGACCGCGCTCGCGCTCGCCGTTGCCCACGCAGCCGCCCGCGCACATCCGGGCGGTGTGGCCGGCGTGCTGGTCGGCGAGGGCTCGGACGGACCGGACGTGCTCGCCGCCACGATGACCGTCCTCGGCGCGGCCCGGCTGCCGGAACTCGTCGCCCGGCTCGCCGGACGGCCGGCACTGCTGGTCATGGACGCGGTCGAGCGCGCCCCCGGCCCGGTGGCCGAGACCCTGCACCGGCTGGGCATCGTGCTGCCGTCGTTGCGGGTGCTGGTCACCGGACGGCACCCGGTCGGGCTGCCCGGTGAACGGGTCTGGCCGGTAGCCCCGCTCGAGGTGCCGCCGCCGGACGCCGAGCACTCCGGGCCGGCCACGCTCGGCTCGTGGCCGGCGGTCGCGCTGTTCACCGCGCGGCTCGCCCAGGTCCGTCGGGAGCCGCCGACTCCGGACGAGCTGCCGGCGTTGGCCGCCCTGGTCCGTCGGCTGGGCGGCCTGCCGCTGGCCATCGAGCTGATGGCCGCCCGGGGCCGGTTGCTCGACCTCACCGAACTGCTCGATCGGTACGGCGATCGCGTGCTCGACCTGACCACCTCGGCCGACCCGGCGGCCCGTAACCGCTGGGACGGGCCGGAGGCGGCCACCCGCCGCCCGTATGCCACCGATGCCACCCGGGCGGCGGTGGCGGTGACCCTGCGGGACGCGGTGGCGACCAGCTACCGACTGCTCGCGCCGGATGAGCGCGACGCGCTGCGGCGGCTTGCCATGTTCGGCAACCGGTGGTCGGTGGAGCTGGCCGAGGAGATGCTCGCCGACGAGGCCGACCGGGACGGTACGGTCGCCATCGATCCGGTCCCGCTGCTGGACCGCCTCGTCGAGCTCGGCCTGCTGAGCGTTCGCGGCACCGGGCCGTTCCGGTTCCGCCTGCTCGACGCGGTTCGTGACTTCGCCATCGAGCAGGCCGTGGGCAGTGGTGAGCTGACCTGCGTACGGCGTCGGCATGCGGAGGTGGTCGCCCGCCTCGTGGCGCGGACCGCCTCCGACCTGGCCGGCCCCCGGATGCTCGACGCGGTGCACCGGCTCGACGAGGTGAGCAGCGACATCAGCACGGCGCTGGCCCACGCGGCCACCGACGACCCGCTGACCGCGCTCCGTCTGGCGGCCTGCCTGCCCCGTTGGTGGCGCTTCCGGGGGCGCGATGTCGCCGGGCGGCAGTGGCTGCGGCGGTTGCTGGCCGACCCCCGAACCGCGGACGCGGACCCGATCCTTCGCGGCTGGGCCAGCCTCGGGGTGGCCCGGCTCGCCGCCGAGCACGGTGCCGAGGTCGACGAGTTGCCGACGGCGCGGGCCGCGTTGGAGGCGTTCCGACAGGCCGGCGACGTGACCGGCGAGCTGGAGGCGCGCAGCGTGCTCGGCGCGCTGCTGACCACCGTCGGCGGGCACGACGAGGCCCGGGAGCAGGCCGAGGCGGTGCTCCGGCTCGCCGCCCGCAACGGGCGGACCCGGGAGCTGGCGGTGGCGCAGAACAGCCTCGCCTGGCACGAGATCCGCATCGGTGACCTGGGCGCGGCACGCCGTCGGCTGGCTGCCGTGGACCGGCTCGCCGCCGAGGGCGGTGAGCAGCGGTTGCGGGTGTTGGCCTGGGCCAACCGGGCCGAGGTGTCCCGCCTGGAGGGCCGGTACGCCGATGCCGTCGACCAGGGCCGGCGCGCGGCGTCGGCACTGTTCGAGTTGGGTGACCCGGGGCATCGACGGCGGGTGCTCGGGACGGTCGGATTGGCGCTCGCGCAGGACGGGCGTGCCACGGAGGCGACCGAGGTGCTGACCGAACTGCGCGCGGGGGGCGCCGAGGCGACAGTTGTCGTGGCGGGCCAGCAGTGGGTGGAGCGGGTCGGACTCCCGCGACCGCGCTCGGACGACACGGTGTTGTCCTGGGGCGGGCCGGAGGCGGGTATCTGTGCGCTGATCGAGGGGAACCTGGCACTGCACCGGGGTGACCGGGAACTGGCGGCCGAGTGGTTCGCCGCCGCTGCCGAGGCCGGTCACGATCGGCGGGACGTGGTGGAGGCGCTGGTGGGCCTCGCCGCGAGCACGTCGGACCCGGCGGTTCTCGATCGTCTCGACCGGGTCTGCGAGGAGAGTGGCATCCGGTTGCTGCCGCAGGAGTCCGGGCTGCTCTATGCGCTGATGGCCGCGCGGGGCGGGTCCGTCGAGCGCTAGTTGGGCGCCCGTCGGTGGCCGGCCCGATGGAGAGTGGCGCGAGCGAAGAGCCCCCTTGGTGCTACCCCTCGCTGTTCGCCCGCGCCGTCACCCCCCGGTGATTCCCCGGTGGACGAAAGCCTGCCACCGCTGCCGGGGTGGAAGGTGCTCTTCAAGAGGTTTGTCCGGTCTGCAAAGTCAGTTCTGCCGGTCTTTCTGCCGGTGCTGCCGGCACCCGCCGCACGCCTCGGTCGACCGCTCGGACGTCGCCCCGACACGGCTCGACCGCCGCCGGTGACCCGGGTGGCCGCCGTCGGTGAGGTCGGGCGGCCACGGTCGGTCAGGCCCGGGTGTCAGCGGTCAGGCCGGGTCGCAGTCGTCGGCCACTTCCTGGTCGGTGCTGCCGGCGGTGGCACCGGGATGGACGGCGTCCCGCACTCGGCGCAGGCCGTCGAGCAGTGCCGCCAGAGCCTCGGGGTCGAGCTGGCCGGTGAACCACTGCTCGATGATCCGCAGATGGCCGGGCAGCGTCTCGTCGAGCCGCTGCATGCCGGCCGCGGTGACCACCGCGTACGAGCTGCGGCGATCGTTCGGGCAGGCTCGGCGGGTGAGCAGCCCGTCGCGTTCCATCCGGTCCACCACACGGGTCACCCCGCTGGTGGACAGTGACGTCTGCGCGGCGAGGTCGGTCATCCGCAGCTGGTTACCGGGTGAGCGGGCCAGTCGAGTGATCACCTCGAACTCGACCGTGGAGAGGTCGTGCTCCTCGAGTTGGGCGGCGAACCGGGCCGAGAGCCCGGCGTGGACCTCGTAGAGGAGGCCAACCGCGGTGATCCGGGGGTCGTCGAACACGTTGGTCACTCGTTAACCCTACCAGTCCTTGACAGAGGGAATGTTGTTGCGGTTATATTTGCTCAAGCAGTCGTTGGGCTACTAAACAATCTTCTGGAGGACACCAGCATGACCAGCAGCATCGATGCGGTTACCCGCGACTGGGACGGCCTCACCATCCCGACGGCCGGCACCTACGTGCTGGACGCGGCGCACAAGCGGGTCGGCTTCGTCGCCCGGCACATGATGGTGAGCAAGGTCCGCGGTGAGTTCAAGGAGGCGACCGCCACCATCACCGTCGCCGAGGACCCGCTGCAGTCCTCGGTCGTCGCCACCATCCAGGGTGCCAGCATCGACACCACCCAGGGCGACCGGGACGCGCACCTGCGCAGCCCCGAGTTCCTGGACGTCGAGAAGTACCCGACCCTGGAGTTCCGCAGCACCGGCGTCAAGTCCCGCCGCGGCAACGAGTTCGTGCTCACCGGTGAGCTGACCATCAAGGACGTCACCCGTCCGGTGGAGCTGGAGGTCGAGTTCGAGGGCGTGGGTCGCAGCCCGTTCGGCCAGGACATCTTCGGCTTCTCCGCGAGCACCGAGATCGACCGCGAGGAGTTCGGCCTGACCTGGAACGTCACCCTGGAGACCGGTGGCGTGCTGGTCGGCAAGAAGATCAAGATCGAGATCGAGGGCGAGGCCGTCCGCCAGGCCTGATCCCACGGATCACCGGTACGCCGGGCCCGCGCCGCACGTCGGCGCGGGCCCGGCGTCGTCCGTACCGAGGGCGTGTGAATTGTCACGACTTGTTGGCACCGCCACGGGGTCCGGCGCGGCAGCGACGGGGTAGAGATGGCGCCACGAGCGCATCCGCTCCGGCCAGCGTCGGATCACCGTCGTCGGCCTCTGGCCCTGGCCAGGCGAGCGCTCTTAACGTGGATGGTTCACAATGCGCTTTCCGGGACGGCAGGATCCCGACCGCGCCGGTTGTCGGGAGGACACATGGGCAGGGACGTCTCGCAGGGCGCCTTCACCCGGGAGGACCGCGTCCGCTACCGGCAGAAGGTCCGGCGGTGTCTGGACGTCTTCGCCCTGATGCTCGACGACTTCGGGTTCGACGCCGACCGGCCGATGACCGGCCTGGAGATCGAGCTGAACCTGGTCGACTCGCGGGCCGAGCCGGCGATGCGCAACGAGGAGATCCTCGCCGACATCGCCGATCCGCTGTTCCAGACCGAGCTGGGGCAGTTCAACCTGGAGTTGAACGCCGAACCCCGACTGATCGAGGGCGCCGGTCTCGCCGACTACGAACACGACCTGCGTAGCAGCCTCACCCGGGCCGACGAGCGCGCGGCCAAGTCCGACGCGAAGATCGTCCTGGTCGGCATCCTGCCCACCCTCACTGAGGGTCACCTGGTCGAGGACAATCTCTCCACCAACGAGCGCTACCGGGTGCTCAACGACCAGATCGTCGGCGCCCGGGGCGAGGCCATCGAACTCGACATCCGTGGCGTCGAGCAGTTGCAGACGCACACCGACTCGATCGCCCCCGAGGCGGCCTGCACGAGTCTCCAGTTCCACATCCAGGTCGCGCCGGACAGCTTCGCCGACTACTGGAACGCGTCCCAGGCCATCGCCGGTGTGCAGGTGGCGGTCGGAGCGAACTCGCCCTTCCTGTACGGCCGCCAACTCTGGGCCGAAACCCGTATCGCCCTGTTCAAGCAGGCCACCGACACCCGCCCGGAAGAACTCAAGGCTCAGGGCGTACGCCCCCGGGTCTGGTTCGGTGAGCGGTGGATCACCTCGATCTTCGACCTGTTCGAGGAGAACGTGCGGTACTTCCCGCCGCTGCTGCCGATCTGCGAGGACGAGGACCCGGTGGAGGTGCTGCACGCCGGCGGAGTGCCCCAACTGGGCGAGCTGCGGCTGCACAACGGCACCGTCTACCGCTGGAACCGCCCGGTCTACGACATCATGAACGGCCGCCCGCACCTGCGGGTGGAAAATCGCGTGTTGCCCGCCGGTCCGACGGTGGTGGACATGCTGGCCAACGCGGCCTTCTACTTCGGGCTGGTCCGTGGCCTGGCCGAGGCGGACCGGCCGATCTGGAGTCAGCTCACCTTCAGCTCGGCCGAGGAGAACTTCCACGCGGCGGCCCGACGTGGTCTGGACGCCGTGCTGCACTGGCCCCGGTTCGGTGACGTACCGGTCACCAAGCTGGTGCTGGAGCAGTTGCTGCCCGTCGCCGCGACCGGCCTGGACGGGTTCGGCGTCGACCCGGCGCAGCGGGACCGGCTGCTCGGCATCATCGAGCAACGCTGTCGTACCGGCCGCAACGGCGCCGTCTGGCAGACCGAGGCGGTCTGGGCGGCGGAGCGCCACCGGGGCATGGACCGCAGCGCCGCCCTGCACCACATGGTGCAGCGCTACGCGGAACTCCAGCGCTCCAACGAACCGGTCCACACCTGGCCCGTCGACTGAGCGCAACCCGCCGGCGGGGTCGGACCGGGAGTCAGTCGGTGGGGCGGGTGCTCCTCCGGGGCGGACGGGCACGCCGGGGTGCCGGGTCCTCGGTCGGCCCGGTGGTGGCGGGTTCGGCCAGAGCCGTGTCGTCCGGGGACGGCCGAGGCGTCGGTACCCGGGGTGCGGCGTTCGCGTCGCCCGACCGGGCCTCCGACCTGGTCACCGGCGACGTGGTCCTGCCGCGCCGAGGCGCCGTACCGGTCGAGGTGTCCGTCGCCGGCCCGTCGCCGTCCGGCCCAGCGCCGGTCGCCCGGCCGCCGGGAGTCGGTACGGTCGCGCCGGCCGAGGTGCTGCCGATCCGAGCGCCCGGGCGGGTGGTCGGATCGGGCTCCATCGGGGCGGTCGGTGCGGGCTGCGTGCCGGCGGCGGCTGACCGTCGGTGGGCAACGCGCCTGCGGCCGGCCCGCTCGGCGAGGACGGCGGCCAGCACCGAGCCGCCGACACCGGCGATCACCGCGTACGGGGCGATGAGCTGGGTGGAGAACTGTGCGGGCCCCAGCGTGACCCAGCGCGGCACCGTGGTCAGGTAGGCGAGCGCGACGAGCAGCGGACCGGCCGCGCCGGAGGCCGCCGCGCCGATCCGGTGCCCGTCCGACCGCGCGGCGCCCCGAGCCGCGAGCGCACCGATCAGGAACGCGGGTACGAGCGCCAGCAGCGCGCCGGGCCAGTAGAGCTGGCCCCCGATCCAGTACCGCGCGTGGTCCGGGTCGAGCTGCCAGGTGCCGAGCTGAGCGCCGGTGAGCCCGCGCCCGACGCGTACCCCGTCGATGACCGAGACCACCGCGAGCAGCCAGAGCCAGGCGGCCGTCGCGGTGACGTTCAGCGCGGCGGTGCGGGAGCGCAGCGCCCAGAGCGCGACGAACACGCCGATCAGAATGCCCAGCACCGCGTGCAGGGCGGCGACCCGTTGCGGCGTGCCGCTGTCGGCACCCGCGGCGACCCGGGCCGGTACGGCGACCAGCAGCACGGTGACCAGTCCACCGAGCCCGGCGCCGAGCGCCAGCGACAGCCTGCGGAACAGGCCGCCGGGCTCGTCGGGCGGCGTGTCGGCCACCGGTGCCGCTCGATCGACCGCCGAGGGCGGCCGGGCCCGCGCCGCGTCGGCGCCCTCGACCCGGGCCGGCGTTCCCTCTTCGAGCGCCGCCGGCTGCGGCAGAGCCGTCTCGGTCGCCGGGGCGGGTGCCGTCGGCTCGGCGCCGGTGGCCGGCTGGTCAACCGCTGGGGGTACGGCACGCTGGTGCAGTCGCTGCGCGCAGACCGCGCCGAGCACTGTCGAGCTGGCGGCGAGCCAGCTGGCCCAGGCGAGGCCATCCGCCCAGGCCGTGTCGTTGGCCCCGGCGTCGGTGGGCGTCCAGGTGATGACGCCGAGCCCGTAGCCGAAGCCGAGCTGCGCGGCGCCCGCGCCGGCAGCGACCCCGATCGCCGTCACGATCGATACTCCCCAGCCCCGTCTGGCCATGCCGGGCAGCGTAACGTCCCGTCGTCGGTGCGGCGAGTCGTGGTGACCCGCCGGTATGGACCGTCGGCACAACGTGATGGGCGGCTAACGGTACGGTCGCCGGTGATGAGGCGGTGGGCGGTATGACGGACGCGAACACGGGTCGGCAGGATTCCGCCGGCGGCCAGGCCGGCGGCGGTGGAAGCCGGGCCAGCGTGCTGCTCGGTGGCGGGCTGGTCGCGGTGCTGCTGGCCGTGGTCGGTGCGACAGGTGGCTGGCTGCTGGCCGGCGACGATGGCGAATCTCCGGCGAACCCGCAGGCGGTGGCCACCACGGCCGGTACGCCGACCGGCCGGGCCACCTCGTCCCGGCCGACCACCGGCCGGACCACGCCGTCCGCCCCACGGACGACCGCCTCCACGACGAAGGGGACCGGGCTGACCGTGCCACCGGTGGTCGGCGCCGACTTCGTGCAGGCCCGCGAGATGCTGCGTAAGCAGCGGTTGGGCTGGCGTCTGGTCTTCGGCGGCGGCACCGGCCGCACGGTGGAGAGCGCCTCGCCGGCCGTGGGCACCGAGGTGGCCCGGGGCGCCACTGTCCAGCTCCAGGTGGCCGGTCCGGCCCCCGCCGCCGAGGTGCCGGACGTGGTCGGCGACGACTGCGCCGAGGCGGCCGATGAGCTGGTCGAGGAGGGGCTCTACCCGCGTTACCGCAGTGGGCGCAGCGGGAAGGTCAGCCGGCAGGAGCCGGCCGAGAACGGCCCGGCCCGCTGGAACGACGAGGTGAGCATCTGGTGCGGGGCTGCGCCCCCGCCGAGCCAGCCGACCGTGAAGCCCACCCTCTGACCCGCACCGCTCTGCGGCGTCGACCCACCCGGCCTGGCCCGTCGGACACCAGCTGACCCGACCGCGGCACGCGGCTCGCGGCACCGATACCGGCCGATGTCGACGTGGGCGGTTAGGTTGACGGTCGAGGGCCACGGCGCCCGCCCGGTTCGGGAAAGGACGTGCGATGAGCGACGACCGCCAGGAGCCGCCCGCCGGGGAGCCCGAGGACGACCGTACGCGCCCCCTGCCGCCCCCCGGCGGCAACCGGCCGCAGCCGCCGGACCGCACCGCGTCGCCGGACGAGACGATGCCGATCGACCGGGCTGTTTCGGTTGGTCGTGGTGGGTCGCCGGACGAGACGATGCCGATCGACCGGGCCGCCGCGGAGCCGTCGGGTGACCGGACGGCGCGGATGCCGGTGGAGCGGTCGACGCCGCCGCCGTGGTCCGGGCGGGCCGAGGTGCGCGCGCCCCGACCGGCCGAACCGACTGCGGACTGGTACGTCGAGGAGCAGGGTGGCCGGCGTTGGTGGCTGCCGATCCTCTGGGGCGTACTCGCTCTGCTGCTCGCCGGGCTGCTCGGGGCGGCTCTGTGGGTGGTGCTCAACGCCCGGGACGACGACCCCGACAACCCGGCGACGCCGTCTGTCCCGCCGGCCAGTGCCAGCGCCCCGCCGAGCAGCAGCGCCCCGACCTCGGCGGCGCCCAGCAGCGCGACGCCGAGCAGCCCGGCGGCGACCACCGAGGAAGCGCGGCTACCGGTGCCGCCGCTGACCGGCCTGCCGCAGGCCACCGCCGAGAGGCTGCTGGACCGGCTCGGCCTGAGCTACCGAGTGGTGTACCGCCCGTCCGAGCTGCCGCCGGGGACGGTGGTCAGCACCGATCCGGAGGCCGGCGCGACGGTGCGGACCGACGAGGAGGTGCTGCTGGTGATCTCCCAGGCGCGGCCCTCGACCGCTACCAGCCCGACCAGCCCGAGCCCGACGGTGACGACCACGCCGTGACCGATGTTCACCACATCCGGCGGCGGGTGCCGACGAGGCCGAGGCCGGCGAGCGAGATGGTGAGGCCGAAGATCCCGGACCAGAACAGCGAGCGGCGGACGTCCGTGGCGGTGTGCCCCGCCGGTGCGGCGTCGCTGAGTTCCTGCGGTCCGTCGGACTGACCGCCGGCGCCGGCCCCGGCGGCCGGGCCGGCCGGGTCGGACGCTCCGACGCGTCCGTCGGGGGCATCGGCGCTGATCCAGCCCGATTCGTCGGCGGGCGGGTCCGCGTCGACCACGGTGATCTCCGGAGCCGGCACCGGAACGGCCAGCCGGGTGGACGACAACGCCGGGTCGCGGACCAGGACCACGATGGTGGTCACGGCGCCGAGGAGAGCGAGCAGTCCGAGAGCGTAGGTGATACGGGAGCGGTGGTGCCGCCGCACGGCGGGCTGATTGACCATGACCATCCCAGGCTCAGGGTCCTGGACGTGCGGTGGAACATGCCGGGGTGGGCGTACCGATTCTATGGCGACGGCACGCCTACCCGCGGCGGTTCGCGCTGGTCAGCCGACCCTGACCGGCGTACGGGCGACCGGTCGTCGGGTCCGTACGGTGTGCGGGCGGGGCTCCGGCGCGGCCTGCACCTGTCGCAGCCCTTCCCGCTGTACGAAGATCGACCGTCGGTTGACGGCATCGCCGGCGGCGTTGAGCTCGTAGCCGTCGAGCCAGAGCCAACCGTCGTAGGTCGGCCAGTCGAGCACCCGGATCACCCGGAACATGATCGGCCTGAGGAACTGGACACTCGCCGCGCGAGTCACGTGCAGAACGTCACCGGAGCGGGGAAGCACATGGGCTCCTGGGGAGGGAGAGCCGGCGTCGTGCCGGCGGGTGACTGGTCTGGGATGTCTCGGCCCGGTGACGGGATCGCGCCTCGTGGACCGGTTGGTGCGTGATGGTGGTCGGGCCGTACCCGCTGGTGGCGTGCCGCCACCCGACCATCACCTGACTGCTTCCGGGAACCGCGCCCACCGCCGCAGTCAGCTGGCTTGCAGCGGTGGGGTCATCACCCCGGCGCAGGTCTGAGTGGCGCCGGCCGGGCCCGCGCCCCGCCCGGCCATCCGGGGTCGGTGGGGTCACCACACCCGGAGAGCGGACGGAGACGCTGAGTGATCCGTGCCATACGGACAGACTGCATCAGCGACGTGCTTCATGCAAGTTGCACGTCGACTTTTGCCGATACGTGAGTCCGCCACGCAAAGCGGCGCTTGAAGCCATCCGCGTACGGACGGCACACTGAGGGCCGGTTTCGCCCGTCGCGGCCGGCCGATGACCGGCACCACCCCTCGTCGCGAACGCTCGCCGGTCGACGGTCGCGCCCCCGGTGAGCGGCAGCCAGTGGCGCGTCGACCGGAGGTAGCCCGAGAGTGGGGTCGAGCAACCAGCGGCGAGGACCAGAGACTCCGAGGCCGCGCAATGAGTGAGCGGCGCAGCCCGACGATCCGACGGCGGCGGCTCGGCGCCGAGCTGCGCCGGCAGCGGGAGTCGGCCGGGATCACCATCGAGGTTGTCGCCGAGCAGTTGGAGTGCTCGGCGTCCAAGATCTCCCGGATCGAGACGGGGCACACCACGGCCACCCCGCGCGACGTGCGGGACATGCTGAGGATCTACGGCGTCGTGGGTGCCGAGAGCGACGAACTCGTCCAGATCGCCCGGGAGGCGCGGCAGAAGGGCTGGTGGCACCCGTACAGCACGGTGCTGGTCGGGGCGTACGTCGGGCTGGAGGCGGCGGCGAGTTCGATCCGGGCGTACGAACAGCAGGTCGTTCCGGGCCTGTTGGAGACCGAGGAGTACGCCGGGGCGATGATCCGAGCCGCCCGTCCGGACTTCACCGCCGATCAGGTACACCAGAGGGTGCGTGTCCGTCTGGGCCGTCAGTCGTTGTTGACCCAGGACGATCCGGTCGATCTGTGGGTGGTGCTCGATGAGGCGGTGGTAAGTCGGCCGGTGGGCGGGGACGAGGTGATGCGCGGCCAACTCAGGCGGTTGGTCGAGGTGGCCGAGTTGCCGAACGTGACGCTCCAGATCCTCCCCTTCGAGGTGGGTGCGCACGCCGGCATGGACGGGACCTTCACGATCCTCAGTTTTCCCGAGCCCGGTGATCCGGATGTCGTGTACGCGGAGAACGCCACGGGTGGGCTTTTCCTTGAGAAGAGCGACGAACTGCAGAAGTACAGCTTCATCTTCGATCACATCCGCGCTGCGGCCATTCGTCCAGAGGAGTCCATCGCACACATCGCAAAACTGGCAGAGGAGCCGAGATGGCGACCAAGGGGTTCCCCGTGGACCTGACGCAGGCGACGTGGTTCAAGAGCTCGAAGAGCGGGCCGAACTGCGACAACTGTGTGGAGGTGGCGTACGTGACCGGGGCGGTCGGAGTGCGGGACTCGAAGGACAAGGCCGGCCCGGCCCTGGTCTTCGCTCCCGGCGACTGGCACGCCTTCGTCGCCGGCACCAGGGATGGTGTGTTGGGCTCGGTCTGACCGAGTGAGCAGTCGAGGTCCCCGTCCGGTCCCGACCGGGCGGGGACCCTCCGTGTCCCGGAGCGCCGCCGACCCGCAGCGAACGGCCGGGCCCGGTGAGGTTCCGCCGGGATTCCCGTCGCCACAGCGGGTCCGCCTCGTTGAACCGGTCGGTACGGCGCTGGTCGACGACCCGCCGCACCGACCCGCACCCGAGCGAGGCAGGCGAGACGGATGACGACGATCGGTTCAGAGAACCTCACCAACGGTCCGGGCAAGCCGGAGCGGTTCGGTGGCAAGTACCGCGGGGCGCGTCGGGACACCGTACTGACCGAGGTGGTCTCGACCGACCAGGAGCTGGACGGGCGGGAGGCGACGGCCCAGGAGGTGGCCGACGCGCCGCTCTCGCTGCCGTCGCTGGACCCGAACCCGCTGGTCGAGCCGTCGTTCCCGCCGACCGGCTGGCCGATGGAGCCGGCCGGTTCGCTGGCCGACCACCCGCTGCTGCGCGGCCTGCTGCTGGAATTGCCGCCGAAGGGCAGCATCCCGCCGCCGGGCTGGCTGGACCGCTGGTTCGAGGCGACCCGGGCGATCCTCGAGCTGCTATACGTGCAGGGGTCCGGCCGCTCGCGCTGACCGGGGCGCGGCGGGCTGAGCCCGCTCGGTGAGCCGGCTGTGCCGCAGCGCGTGCCGGACGCCGATCGCGGCCACCGCGAGTGCGCCGACGGTGATCGCCGGCCCGGTGACCCCGGGCTCGGCGCCGAGGTCCGCGCCGGCCGCCGCGATCACCGCCGGCACCGTCGCCAGGGCGGTCACCTGCAACGGCAACCCGATGAGCGGGTGCGCCGCGGCGGCGCGCAGCCCGTGCGGGGCGGGTGTCCCGGGTGCGGTGTCGAACGCGCCGGCCCCGGCCCGCAGGCGGCGGATCCGTCGTACGGAGCAGACGGCCACCACGAGCGCCGGGCCGGTGGCGAGGGTGAGCCCGACGGCGGCCCGGTCGACCGGCGCGGTGCCGGCGCTGAGCAGCCCGCCGATGGATACGGCCGCGACCAGCGCCACGCCCGCCAGCGCGAGCGCCAGCAACCATCCGGTACGCCGACGCAGCGCACGCGCGTCGCGCAGCCGGGGCAGTCGGTCGGCCAGGACCCCGGCGGCCAGCCAGACGGCGGCGACCGGCAACACGATGGTCAGCTGACTCTCCATGTCGGAGACTCTTCCCCGTCCGGGAGCGCGGCGAATCCGGGCCGGACCCCCGTTGGCCCCGGAAGCCGGGCCCGTAGGGGGCATCCCATCGACGTGATGGACGTTTCGACATGTTTATCTGCCCGGCCTCATCGATCTACTCTCGGCTCGATCGGCAAGTGTCGATCGGTGTGGTACCGGTGGTCGCGTTTCGCCGCCGGTCGGAGGGAGGTAGGGAGATGGGTCTTCCACGCAGGTCCGTACTGGTCGGGGTGACCGCCGCGACCGTACTGGCCGTCGGCACCCCGGCCCTGGCCGCCGAGCCCGTCGGCGTCGTCCGGGAGGCCGGTGGAGCCACCGCCGTGCCGGACAGCTACATCGTCGTCCTCAAGGACACCGCCGTGACCTCCAGCCGGGTCGGTGACACCGCGCAGCGGCTGACCGGCCGGCACGGCGGAAGGGTCGCCCGCACCTACGGCACGGCGCTGCGTGGCTTCGAGGTCGCCGTCAGCGCGGGCGCGGCGGCACGGATCGCCGCCGACCCGGCCGTCGCGTACGTCGAGCAGAACCACACGGTGTCGATCTCCGGAACGCAGGCCAACCCGCCCTCCTGGGGCCTGGACCGCATCGACCAGCGCAACCTGCCGCTGGACAGCTCCTACACCTACCCGAACACGGCGAGCAACGTGCACGCCTACATCATCGACACCGGCATCCGCTTCACCCACAACGACTTCGGCGGCCGGGCCACCTCCGGCTACGACGCCGTGGACGGCGGGTCGGCCGACGACTGCAACGGGCACGGCACGCACGTCGCCGGCACCGTCGGCGGATCCTCGTACGGGGTGGCCAAGGGCGTCCAACTGGTCGGCGTACGGGTGCTGAACTGCTCCGGCAGTGGCACCAACGCCGGTGTGATCGCCGGTGTCGACTGGGTCACCCAGAACGCGATCAAGCCGGCGGTGGCGAACATGAGCCTCGGCGGCGGCGCGAACAGCTCGCTGGACACCGCCGTCCGCAACTCGATCGCGTCCGGTGTCACGTACGGCCTCGCCGCCGGAAACGACAACGGCGCGAACGCCTGCAACACCTCGCCGGGGCGTACCGCGGAGGCGATCACGGTCGGCTCGACGACCAGCTCGGACGCCCGGTCGTCGTTCTCCAACATCGGCACCTGCCTGGACATCTTCGCGCCGGGATCCTCGATCACCTCGGCCTGGTACACGAGCAACACCGCGACCAACACGATCAGCGGCACCTCGATGGCCACACCCCACGTGGTCGGCGCGGCGGCGCTGCTGGCCAGCGCCAACCCGAGCTGGACCCCGCAGCAGATCCGCGACCAGATGGTGGCCAACGCGACCCCGAACGTGGTGGGCAACGCCGGTTCGGGCTCGCCGAACCGGCTGCTGTACGTGGGCACCGGAACCACCCCGCCGCCTCCCACCGGCTGCACCGGCACCAACGGCACCGACGTGTCGATCCCGGACGCCGGCGCGGCGGTGACCAGCTCGATCACGATCGCCGGCTGTGGGCGCAACGCCTCGTCGGCCTCCACGGTGGCGGTGGACATCGTGCACACGTACCGCGGTGATCTGGTCATCGACCTGCTCGCCCCGGACGGCAGCGCGTACCGGCTGAAGAACAGCAGCACCTCGGACAGCGCCGACAACGTGAACACCACGTACACGGCCAACGTGTCCGGTGAGGCCGCCGACGGCACCTGGCGACTTCAGGTGCGCGACACCTACTCGGCCGACACCGGCTACATCAACAGCTGGACCCTGACCGTCTGACCTGTTCCCCAGGGACGAGGCCCCATCCGGACGATCCCGGTGGGGCCTCGTGTCGTACCCGATCGGGGGTCAGACCGCGAAGGTGGCCGGCCGCTCGGTGGCCGGGGCCGGCGGGCGGGCCTTCCACAGACCGGTCTTCTGACCGGCGAGCCGGGTCAGGTAGGCGGGGTTGAGGATCACGTAGCGGCGCCAGAGCCGTTTCGGCTCCAGACCGAGCCGCCAGAACCACTCCAGGCCGGCGCGCTGCATCCACGGCGGGGGCTGGCGCAGCAGCCCGGCGTGGTAGTCGAAGGCCGCGCCGACCGCCATCAGCGGCATGTCGAGCAGCGGGCGCATGGCGTACGTGAAGACCTCCTGGCGCGGGCAGCCGAGCCCGACCAGGACGAGCCGGGCGCCGCTGGACCGGATCCGGTCGGCGATCTCGGCGTCCTCGCCCGGCTGGACCGCGCGGAACTTCGACGGCTCCACACCGGCGATCTTCAGCGCGGGGAACATCCGCTCCAGCGCCGGGATCAGCTTGGCCAACGTCTCCTCGGTCGAGCCGTACAGGTAGACCGGCAGCCCCTCGTCGGCGAAGCGGGAGAGCACGTGCAGGGTCAGCGTCGGCCCGTAGACGCGGTCGGTGAGCCCGGCGTGGTGCAGCAGGTTGAGCGCCCAGCGCACCGGCTGTCCGTCCGGGGTGACCACGTCGAAGGAGTTGAGCCGGGCATTGTGCGCGGGATCCAGCACACCGGTCATCACGCCGTGCACGGCCAACGCGGTAAGCGCGAGTGGCCGCCGCTCGTGCGCCGCGGTCACCACGGCGTCGGTCGCCGTGGCGTAGTCGGTGGCGTCGACGAGGACGCCGAGCACGTTGCGCTTGGTCTTGGCCGTCATGACTGTGGCACCCACTTGTCCACGTTGGCCTCG
Source organism: Micromonospora sp. NPDC005197 (assembly GCF_040608295.1). Taxonomy (NCBI): domain Bacteria; kingdom Bacillati; phylum Actinomycetota; class Actinomycetes; order Micromonosporales; family Micromonosporaceae; genus Micromonospora; species Micromonospora sp. NPDC005197. The sequence goes on from NZ_JBEXHY010000005.1 coordinate 85,258, forward strand.
TAGATCTCCCGCAGGATCATCGGCACGTCGTACGTGATCTTCCACTCCGGGTACTGCTCCTCGAACCGGGCCATGCTGCTCACGTACCACTGGTGGTCGCCGGTGCGGGCCTGCTCGACGTAGTTGATCTGCGCCTCGCGGCCGGTGATCTCCTGGGCGATCGCGAACGCCTCGATGTGCGAGGTGTTCGAGTGCCGGCCGCCGCCGAGGTTGTAGACCTCCGCGGAGCGGGGCGACCGGAAGAACGCCTCGAACGCGGTCAGCACGTCGTGGGAGTGGATCGCGTCGCGGACCATCTTGCCCTTGTAGCCGAACAGGTTGTACGTCCGGCCCTCCATCACGCAGCGCATCAGGTAGGCCAGGAACCCGTGCAGCTCGGCGGCCGAGTGGGCCGGGCCGGTCAGGGTGCCGCCCCGGAAGCAGGCGGTCTTCATGTCGAAGTAGCGGCCGTACTCCTGCACCATCACGTCCGCGGCGACCTTGGAGGCGCCGAAGACCGAGTGCAGCGAGTGGTCGATCGACATCTCCTCGGTGATGCCCTGGTACCAGCGGTGGTCCTCGGGCAGCTCGTACCGGGTCTCCAGCTCGATCAGCGGCAGGCTGTTGGGCCGGTCGCCGTAGACCTTGTTGGTCGAGCAGTGGATGAACGGCGCGTCGATCGCGTGGCGGCGGGTGTTCTCCAGGATGTTGAGCGTGCCGCCGGCGTTCACGTCGAAGTCCGTGTACGGCTCCTTGGCCGCCCAGTCGTGGCTCGGCTGCGCCGCGCTGTGGATCACCACGGCGATGTTCGAGCCGTACTTCTTGAACACCTGCTCCAGACCGTCGCGGTCCCGGATGTCCACCGCGAAGTGGGTGTAGGAGTTACCCAGGTCACGGCCGAGCCGTTCCAGGCTCCACGAGGTGGAGCCGTCCGCACCGAAGAAGTACCGACGCATGTCGTTGTCGATGCCGACGACGTCCAGACCGAGGCCGGCGAAGTGCCGGACCGCCTCGGAGCCGATCAGACCGCCCGACCCGGTCACCAACGCGACACTCACACGCCACTCCTGGTCCATCGGAGGCAGAAACCATCGGAGCATAGCGTGACGCCCGGCACGCCCCGATATGACGGAAGGGCCCCGCATTCCGCGGAGCCCTCGTCTTGTGGTGGGGATGGGGGGAGTTGAACCCCCACGCCCTTTCGGGCACACGGACCTGAACCGTGCGCGTCTGCCATTCCGCCACATCCCCGTGGCACGACCCGAGACACTGTAGCCGCCCCGGACCCGCTGTCTCCAACAGGCCCCGGGAATACTACGCTGTCCCAGACGCTCGCCACGAGCGGTTACCGTTCGTGGCGGACGAAAGATTAGCACGGCAGTCCCGGTCCTTCCGAACGGGCCGGGAGCAGCCGGCCGAGCGGCGTGTGAGCTGCGCGCGCGCCGGCCGGATACCATCATGTCCTCGGGACCCGAGGAGGAGCCGGTGAGCGTGCTGCAACGCTTCGAGAAGCGTCTGGAAGGCCTGGTCGAGGGGGCCTTCGCCAAGGTCTTCAAAGGGGTGGTCCACCCCGTGGAGATCCTCAACGCCATGCAGCGGGAGGCCGAGGCGCACAAGGCGATCCTGGCCGGTGGGCGCACGTTGGTGCCCAACCGCTACGTGATCGATCTCTCGCCGTTCGACCACAGTCGTCTGGCGCCGTACGCCGCCGCGCTGGCCCAGGAGCTGGCCCAGTCGCAGGCGGAGTTCATCGGCGAGCAGGCCTGGACGGTCTACGGCGACGTGATCGTCGAGATCGAGCGGGGCGAGGGCCTGGACACGGGAATGTTCCGGGTCACCGCCGAGGTCTACACCGGCGGCGAGGTCGCCCCCGTGTCGGCGCCCGGCTACGACGCCGGCCCGCCCGCCTACCCCGCGTACGACCAGGGTGGCGGCTACGGCCCGCCGCCCGGGCACGGTGGCGGCCGCAACGTGCGGCTGGTCTCCGGTGACGGACGCACCTACCCGCTCCAGATGGGGTCGACGGTGATCGGTCGCGGCGACCAGGCGAACCTGCGCCTGCCCGACGTCGGCATCTCCCGGCGACACGCCCGGCTGGATTTCGATGGCGGCCAGGTTGTGCTGACCGATCTGGGCTCCACCAACGGCACCATGGTCAACGGGCAGCGGGTCTCCGCCGTCGCCCTCAACCCGGGTGACATGGTCCAGCTCGGCACCACGACGCTGACCTTCCGCGTGGACGGCTGAGCCGCCTTGCCGGCACTGGTCATCACCGTTGCCCGGTTCGGGTTCCTGATCCTGCTGTGGATCTTCGTGTTCACGGTGGTCGGCGTGATCCGTCGGGATCTCTTCGCGGGGGCCCGGTCCGGTCGCCTGGTGGCGGCACCACGCGCGGTTGGCGCCTCGACGGGGCAGGCGGCCAAACCGGCGAAGGTGAAGCGGGGCAGGGCGGCCCACCAGTTGGTGGTCACCGCAGGTCAGCTGGCCGGCACCCGCATCACCCTCGGTGAAGCGCAGATCACCATCGGTCGGGCCGAGGACTCCACCCTGGTCATCACCGACGACTACGCCTCCGCGCGGCACGCGAGACTCGTGCCGCGCGAGGGCCAGTGGTTCGTCGAGGACCTCGGCTCGACTAACGGCACGTACCTAGATCGCGCTAAGGTCACCGGACCAACCCCCGTACCCCTCGGCGTGCCGATCCGGATCGGCCGCACTTCCCTCGAATTACGGCCATGACTCTGACCCTGCGCTATGCGGCCCACAGCGACCGCGGTCTGATCCGTGACGGCAATCAAGACTCCGTCTACGCCGGGCCGCGGCTACTCGCCGTTGCCGACGGCATGGGCGGCATGGCCGCCGGTGACGTCGCCAGCAACATCGTCATCGGTGCCATGGCGCCGCTCGACGAGGACGTCCCAGGGGACGCTCTCGTCGATGCGTTGCGTTCGGCCGTGGGCACCGCCAACCAACAGCTCCGCGACACGGTGGACGCCAACCCGCAGTTGGAGGGGATGGGCACCACGCTGACGGCGACCCTCTTCTCCGGCAGCAAGCTGGGGATGGTCCACATCGGCGACTCGCGGGCCTATCTGCTGCGCAATGGTGAGTTCTCGCAGATCACCAAGGACGACACGTACGTCCAGATGCTCGTCGACGAGGGCCGGATCAGCGCCGAGGAGGCGAGCAGTCACCCGCAGCGGTCGCTGCTGACCCGAGCTCTCGACGGCCGGGACATCGACCCGGAGTACTCGGTGCGCCAGGTGCTGCCCGGCGACCGGTACCTCATCTGCAGCGACGGCCTCTCCGGCGTGGTGAGCGCCGAGACCATCGGCGAGACCCTGCGGGAGTACACCGACCCGCAGCAGTGCGTCGAGCGGCTGGTGCAGCTCGCGCTGCGCGGCGGCGGTCCGGACAACATCACGGTGATCATCGCCGACGCCACCGACCACGACATCGTCGAGGCCACCCCGATCGTCGGCGGCGCCGCCGCCCGGGACCGGGGCATGGCCACCTCCGCCGACGACTCGACCCCGGCCGCCCGGGCCTCGGCGCTCTCCGCGCCGCGCCCCGCGGCGCCCGAGGAGCCCAACGCGTCGGACGACGAGCCGGAGCGGCCGAAGCGCCGGCCGGTACGGACCGCCGCGATGGCGCTGGCCCTGCTGGTGATCGTCGGTGGTGCGGCCTTCGCCGGCTGGACGTACACCCAGCGGCAGTACTACGTGGGCGCCACCGAGGAGGGGCAGGTCGCCGTCTTCCGTGGCATCCAGGGGCAGATCGCCGGGATGGACCTGTCCACCGTGCACCGCACCAGCGGTACCCGGTTGGACGACCTCACGGTCGCCGCTCAGGACACGGTCAAGGTGGGCATCCGGGCCAAGAACGAGCCGGATGCCGAGCGCCAGCTCGCCGAGCTGACCAGCGACACCCCGACCAACCCCAACCTGAAGCCGATCTGCCCGCCCGACCCGGGCGCGGCGACCGGCACTCCGACGCCCGCCCCGTCCCCGACCCCGCCCGCGACGTCCCCGACGCCGAACACCAGCCCAAGCTCCGGCGCGGCGGTGAACGGGGTCGTCAGCGCGAGCCCGACCAACGCGGCCACCGCCGCCGGGACCGATCCGACCACCACACCCGACGCCACGCCCTCCGACTCGGCCACGCCGGCGCTCGACCCGGCCGGCTGCCGGTCTCCCGAGTGAGCGTCGGCTGAGATCCCAAGGACTCCACCCGTGACCGTAGCGGCCACACCGGCACCCTCGCCCGCCACCACGGGCGGGGAGTCCGGCGTACGCCTGGCCCGGTCCCGACGCAACGCCGAGCTGTCCCTGCTGCTGCTGGCGATGGTGCTGGTGGCCGCGTACATGGCGACCGTCGAGGCGAACCTTCTGGACACGGTCACCCCGGACTTCTGGATGCCCGCCGCCGCCCTCGGCGCGGTCTTCCTCGGCCTGCACCTGGTCATCCGGTTCCTCGCCCCGTTCGCCGACCCGGCCCTGCTGCCGGCGGTGGCCCTGCTCAACGGCCTCGGGGTGGGCTTCCTGCGCCGGATCGACCTGGGCGAGGCCGCCCCGGTCGACCGGGAGGATCTGGCCACCTTCGCCGGCATCGGCGGCCGGCAGCTCGCGTGGACGCTCGCCTCGGTGATCCTCGCCGCGGGCCTGCTCGCCATCATGCGCGACCACCGTTCGGTCTCCCGGTACGCGTACACCCTGGGGCTTGCCGGCATCGTGCTGGTGATGCTTCCGGCGGTGCTGCCGCGCAGCATCTCCGAGATCAACGGCGCCAAGCTGTGGATCCGGGTCGGCGGCTTCTCGCTTCAGCCGGGTGAGTTCGCCAAGCTGGCGCTGCTGGTCTTCTTCGCCTACTACCTGGTGCGCAAGCGTGAGGTGCTGTCGCTGGCCAGCCGGCGGTTCCTCGGCATCGACTTCCCGCGTGGTCGGGACCTCGGCCCGGTGGTCGTGGTCTGGCTGATCAGCCTCCTGGTGTTGGTCTTCGAGAAGGACCTGGGCACCTCGCTGCTCTACTTCGGCATGTTCGTGGTGACGCTCTACATCGCCACCGAGCGGGTCAGTTGGCTGCTGATCGGTCTGGTCCTCTTCTTCGGCGGCGCCTACCTCGCGTACGTCCTCGGGTCGACTGTCGGCGGGCCGTTCGCCAACTTCTACCTGCGCGCGGAGATCTGGCTGGATCCGTTCGCCGACCCGACCAACAAGGGCTACCAGCTCGTCCAGGGTCTGCTCGCCCTCGGCACGGGTGGACTCTTCGGGGCCGGGCCGGGCGGCGGTCAGCCGGACATCCTGCCCGAGGTGCAGAACGACTTCATCTTCGCCGGCATCGGCGAGGAGATCGGCCTGTTCGGCCTCTCCGCGCTGCTCGTGGTCTACCTGCTGATCGTGGAGCGGGGCCTGCGCGCCGCGCTCGCGGTGCGCGACTCGTTCGGCAAGCTGCTCGCCGGCGGTCTCGCCTTCACCCTGGGCCTGCAGGTCTTCGTGATCGTCGGCGGCATCAGCAAGCTCATTCCGCTGACCGGCCAGACCACCCCGTTCCTGTCCGCCGGTGGTTCGTCGCTGATGGCGAACTGGCTGCTCATCGCGGTCCTGTTGCGGGTCTCCGATGGGGCCCGGCGACCGGTGACCGGCGGTGCCGGCAAGGCGGCCCGGCCCTCGGGCGGCCCGCCCGAGCAGTTGCATGGTGCTCCCACGGAGGTGATCAAGCCGTGAACGCACCCCTGCGCCGTGTCGGCATCGTCGTCATGGTCCTGTTCGGTCTGCTCTTCGCGAACCTCAACTGGATCCAGGCGTACAAGGCCGACGAGTACCGCACCAGTGACTACAACGGCCGGGTCCAGGTCGCCGACTACAAGCGCAAGCGCGGCAACATCGAGGCTGGCGGCACGGCGGTGGCCACCAGCAAGGAGACCACCGGCAAGCTGAAGTTCCAGCGCACCTACCCGGGTGGGGCCAAGTACGCGCACGTGCTCGGCTACAAGCCGGTCAACCTGGCCGACACCGGCATCGAGCAGGTGGAGAACGACTTCCTGGCCGGCACCAGCGACCAGTTGATCGGCGACCGGTTCAAGGACATGTTCACCGGCGACGAGACCGGTGGCGGCAACGTGCTCCTCACGCTCTCGAAGCGGGCGCAGGACGTGGCGTACGACCAGATGCGCAACAACCAGGTGGATGCGAAGCGCGGCGCGGCGATCGCCATCGACCCGCGGACCGGTGCGGTGCAGGCCCTGGTGTCCATGCCCAGCTTCGACCCGAACCCGCTGGTCAGCCACAACACGACCGAGGCCGCGGCGGAGATCAACAAGCTGGAGCAGGACCCGGACGGCCCGCTGAAGAACCGGGCCCTCTCCGAGACGCTGCCCCCGGGCTCCACCTTCAAGATCGTGGTCGCCGCGGCGGCGCTGGAGAACGGCGTCACCAAGACGACCCCGATCCCGGCCGGCTCCAGCTACACCCCACCCACCTCGGGCAGCCCGATCCGCAACGCCGCCCCGTCGATCTGCCCCGAGCCGCAGGTCACCCTGCTGGAGGCGGTCACCGAGTCGTGCAACACCGGCTTCGCGCAGCTCGGCGTACGGCTCGGCGCCGACAAGGTCAAGGAGAAGGCCCGGCAGTTCGGCTTCGAGCAGGAGGACCTCACGGTCGGGCAGCTCGGCGAGGACGGTCTGCGGACGGCGGCCAGCCGGACCGGCGACATGCTGAACCCGGACGGCAGCACCGACCCGGCCGCGTTGGCCCAGTCCTCGATCGGTCAGAACAACGTCCGGATGACGCCGCTGCAGGGCGCGATGATCGCCGGTTCGGTCGCCAACGGTGGCAGCCAGATGCGGCCGTACCTGGTCCGGCAACTCCTCGCCCCGGACCGGACCACCAGCTACTACACCGCGAAGCCGCGGGAGCTGCGTCAGCCGGTCAGCGGTCAGGTCGCCAGCGACCTGCGCGACATGATGGTCAGCGTGGTCCAGAAGGGCACCGGCCAGAAGGCGGCGATCAGCGGCTACACGGTCGGCGGCAAGACCGGCACCGCGCAGTCCGCCCCGGACCGGCCCGACCACGGCTGGTTCATCGGCTTCGCCCTGGACAAGAACGGCAACCCGGTCTCCGCGGTGTGTGTCGTGCTGGAGCAGGCCGGCAGCGGCGGCAGCGCCGAAGCGGCCCGGATCGGCGGCCAGATCATGCGGGCCGCCATCGCCGACCCCGGGGGCCGCTGACATGCTCAGCCCCGGCGTCCAGCTCGGCAACCGCTACCGCCTCGACGAGCGGATCGCCAGCGGCGGCATGGGTGACGTCTGGCGCGGCACCGACCAGGTGCTCGGCCGGACGGTAGCGGTCAAGAGCCTGCTCCCCGCGCTGCTCGACGACCCCGACTTCGCCGAGCGGTTCCGGGGCGAGGCGCGGACCATGGCGACCATCAACCATCCCGGCGTGGTGGACGTCTACGACTTCGGCAACGACCAGCAGATCGCCTTCCTGGTCATGGAGTACGTCGAGGGCGACGCCCTGTCGTCCACGCTGAGCCGGGTCGGTCGGCTCACCCCGGCCCGGACGATGGCGCTTGTCGCGCAGGCCGCCGACGCGCTGCACGCCGCGCATGAGAAGGGCATCGTGCACCGCGACGTGAAGCCGGGCAACCTGCTGGTCCGTCCGAACGGCACGCTGGTGCTCACCGACTTCGGCATCGCTCGCTCCGACATCGTCGGCCAGCTCACCGCCGCCGGCTCGGTGCTCGGCACCGCCTCGTACATCTCCCCGGAGCAGGCCACCGGTCAGGTCGCCACCCCGGCGTCCGACGTGTACGCGCTCGGCGTGGTCGCCTACCAGTGCCTCGCCGGGCGGCGACCGTTCGAGGGCGACAACCCGCTCGACATCGCCATGCGGCACGTCCGGGAAACGCCCCGGCCGCTGCCGTCCGACATCCCGCCGCAGGTCCGGGCGGTGGTGGAACGGGCGCTGGCCAAGGATCCGGCCGCCCGCTGGCCGAGCGCCGCCGCGCTCGCCGGAGTCGCCCGCCAGCTCAAGGCCGCGCTGTCCCAGCAGGCCCGGGCCGGCGGTCACACCGGCCCGGTCTCCGGTGCGCCGTCCTCACCCGCCGCGCCCGGCCGGGCCCAGGTGCCGCAGTCGCAGCAGCTCCGCCCGCCGAACGCCCCGCACCGGCAGCCTCCCGTCGGGCAGCGCCCGACGACTGTCGCGCCGGCCCAGCAGCCCCGCCCCACAGCTGTCGCACCGGCCGTACCGCACGCGCGTCCGCCGGTCGCCCCGGCCGGCTACCCGCGCGGCGCCGCGGCGGTGCCGCCGGCACAGACCCGGCAGGAACAGCCACCGGCGTACGCCCGGCAGGCCGTCCCGGGGCTGCCGGCGCCCGAGCCGCGTCGGTCCCGGCCCGGGATGGTGCTCCTCGCCATCCTGCTGGCCTTACTGGTCCTGCTCTGCTCCGGCGTGATTTCCTACAACCTGCGGAAGCAGTCGCAGACCGGTGCGTCCGGGGCGTCGGCTTCACAGACCGTGACGTCCGGCGCGCTGCGGCTCGACGGACGCGACGATGCGACCCGGACGTCGTACCGTCGTGAGGTACGACTCCGGCCGGGTGACGGCGGGACGACGACGAGCGAAGGACGACAGACGCGATGACAGCGCAGGCCCGCCTGCTCGGTGGCAGGTACCAGGTCGGCGAGCTGCTCGGCTACGGCGGCATGGCCGAGGTGCACCGCGGTCGCGACCTCCGGCTCGGTCGGGACGTCGCGATCAAGATGCTCCGCACCGACCTCGCCCGGGACGCGACGTTCCAGATGCGGTTCCGCCGGGAGGCGCAGAACGCCGCATCGCTGAACCACCCGGCGATCGTGGCGGTCTACGACACCGGCGAGGAGACCGCGCCGACCGGCGAGACGCTGCCCTTCATCGTCATGGAGTTCGTCAACGGGCGGACGTTGAAGGAGGTCCTCGGGGCCGAGGGCCGGTTGCAGCCCCGCCGTGCGCTGGAGATCTGCGCCGACATGTGCGCGGCGCTGGAGTTCAGCCACCGGCACGGCATCATCCACCGGGACATCAAGCCGGGCAACGTCATGCTCACCCAGACCGGCCAGGTCAAGGTGATGGACTTCGGCATCGCCCGGGCGCTGGCCAGCGGCGCGACCACCATGACGCAGACCAGCGCGGTGATCGGCACGGCCCAGTACCTGTCACCGGAGCAGGCGCGCGGTGAGGCCGTGGACGCCCGCTCCGATGTGTACGCGGCCGGCTGCGTCCTGTTCGAGCTGGTCTGCGGGCACCCGCCGTTCGTCGGGGACAGCCCGGTCAGCGTCGCGTACCAGCACGTGCGGGAGACTCCGCCGACGCCGAGCGACATCAACCCGGACGTCACCCCGGCGGTCGACGCGATCGTGCTCAAGGCGCTGTCCAAGAACCCGCTCAACCGCTACCAGAGCGCCGGCGAGATGCGGGCCGACCTGCTGCGCGCCGCCGCCGGCCGGCCGGTGCTGGCCACTCCGGTGCTGCGCGAGGCCGAGACGGTGGCGATGGCCCCGGCCGGCGGCGGTGGCGGCTACCCGCCCGCCGCCAGCGGCCCGCAGACCCGGCAGATTCCGGCCCGGGTCGGCGATCCGCGCCAGCGCAAGGCGTCCTCCTGGCTGATCGCCCTGTTCAGCGCGGTCGGCGTGCTGGCGGTCATCGCCTTGGTCGCCGCCCTGCTGTGGAGTCAGCAGCAGGACAAGGACCTGAAGGCGGTGCCCACCCTCGCCGGCAAGGCCCAGGCTGCGGCGTTCACCGAGATCCAGAATTCGGGCTTCCTGCCGGTGGCGGGCGATCCGATCCTGGCCAACGACTGCACGAAGGGCACCGTCGCCAAGCAGGATCCCGCACCGGGCACCCGGCTGAAGGAGAACAGCCGGGTCACCGTCCAGATCTGCGACGGCAAGCCCAACGCCAAGATCCCTCCGGGTCTGGTCAACTCGCAGTTCGACAACGTCAAGCCCCAGCTCGATGCACTGGGGTTGGTCGTGAAGGAGAAGCCGGTCGACAACCCGGCGCAGAAGGGCATCGTGGTCAAGGTCAGCCCGCCCTCGGGGACCACCGTCCCTCAGGGCAGCGAGGTCACCGTCGAGGTCTCGCGCGGCAACGTCGACAAGGTCCCCAACGTCGTCAACTCCACCAAGGACGATGCCGCCGCCGAACTCCGCGCGGCGGGCTACGAGGTCAAGTTCCGCGACGGCGATGAGGTTGCGGCCGATCAGGCCGGACGCGTCCAGTCGCAGAGCCCGAAGGGCGGCACCGAGCTGGCCCAGGGCAGGACGGTGACCCTGGAGATCAGCATCCCGGAGAAGGTCGAGGAGACGCCCAGCCCGCCGGTGACGCCGACGCCGACGCCGAGCGGCACGCCGACCACGCCGGGCATCGGTGGTGGCTCCGGCCAGCCCATCTTCCCGCCGCCGGTCCGACTTCCCGAGGAGTAGCCGTCCGCGCCTGGGTGCGGAGCCTCCGGCCGGGCTCCGCCGTCGATCGTCCGAGGACGGGCCGGTGGCGTCGGCATCTGCTGCGCGGGGTTGCCCTGGGCGTGGTCGTGCTTGTCCTGAGCAGCGTCCCGTGGCTGTGGACGACGTTCGGAGCGCGCGGGCACACGTACGGCGAAGCGGACGCTCCCGCTGCCGACGTTGTGATCGTCCTGGGTACCGCGGTGACGGCTGACGGGCGGCAGCCGGGCGAACGGCTCGTCGGCCGTCTGGAGACCGCCGCCGAGCTGGTGCGTACCGGGCGGGCCCGGGTGGTGCTGGTCTCCGGTGACGGGGGCGGCGCGACAGGCGACGAGCCGACGGTGATGACCGCGTATCTGACCGAGAAGCTCGGCGTGGATCCCCTGCGGGTGGTGGCGGACCCGTTCGGCCTGGACACGTACGACAGCTGCGTCCGCGCGAGAGACGTGTACGGCGTCCAGCGGGCTCTGGTCGTGACGCAGTCCTATCACCTGTCCCGGGCGGTCACGCTCTGTCGGCACCTCGGCCTCAATGTCGACGGGGTCACCGCTCGATGCGATGGTTGCGGGCCCGGCCTGCTCGTCCGCAAGGCCGTTCGCGACTACTTCGCCAGCGGCAAGGCGGCCTGGGACGCGTTCCGGGGCCGGCCGCCCGCGGTCCGGTCGTCGGTGAGCCCCGCCGTGCGGGACGCCCTGCGAAGCTGATCGGCCGGTGCCGGTCTACGCGGCGGCGAAGGCGGCCCGGCGGCGGGCGTCCACCTCGGCGGCCAGCGCCGGGGCACGCTCCAGCGCCTCCGGGTGACCGCAACCGGCCAGCCAGTTGGCGAGCATCAGGTGACCGCCCTCGGTGAGCACCGACTCCGGGTGGAACTGCACGCCCTCGATGGGCAGCGTCCGGTGCCGCATCGCCATCACCACACCGGAGCCGGTCCAGCCGGTGACCTCCAGCTCGTCGGGCAGCGTCTCGGGGAGCACGGCGAGCGAGTGGTAGCGGGTGGCGGTGAAGGGGTCGGGTAGGCCGGCGAGCACGCCGACCGAGTGGTGCCGCACCTCGGAGGTCTTGCCGTGCAGCAACTCGGGGGCCCGGGTCACGGTCGCCCCGAACGCCTCGCCGATGGCCTGATGGCCGAGGCAGACGCCGAAGATCGGCAGCTCGCCCGCGTACTCCCGGATGACGTCCAGGCAGATGCCGGCCCGGTCGGGGCTGCCCGGCCCTGGTGAGAGCAGGATGCCGGCTGCGCCCACCCGGCCGACCTCGGCGACGTCGATCTCATCGTTGCGGCGGACGTCGGAGTCCACGCCGAGCTGGCCCAGGTACTGCACCAGGTTGAAGACGAACGAGTCGTAGTTGTCGATCACCAGGACGCGCATGGTCACCTGCTCGGAGTGGACGGCGCGGGATTGTTCTGGTCGGTGTCGTACGGCAGCTCGTGCTCGTCACCGGCCGGAGTCTCCCCGGTCACCGCGTCTCCGCCGCCCGGCTCCCCCGGAACGCCGGAGTCCTGGGTGACCTGCACGTCGTCGAAGGGCAGCAGCGGCTCGGCCCACGGGAAGGCCACGTACCAGAGCAGGGCCACCGTGGCGGCCGCGAGCAGCACCGAACCGACCAGCTTGCCGGCCAGGCCGAACGGGAGCTTACGCCAGATGAAGGCGTACATCGGGTCAGCCTCCCAGCTCCGTCGGGCGGCCCGCCGACTTGGGCTGTGTCCGGTCCAGCTCGGCGTGGATGATCAGGCGCTGGTAGTTGTCGAACTTGGGATTGCAGGTGGTCAGCGTGAGCATCCGCTTGGTCGGCTTCTTGTTCGGTTCGCCGGGCACCGGGGCCACCACCTCGACCTGCGTGGGCTTCACGATGCGGGTCCGCGCCACCCGGTAGATGTACCAGTCGGTCTTGCCCTCGACCACGATCGCGTCGCCCTCGTCCAGCTCGTCCAACCGCCAGAAGGTGGCCCGGTTGCGGTGACCCGCCACGGAGAAGTTGCCGACCTGACCAGGCAGTGCGCTGGTCGGGTAGTGACCCGGGGCGTATCGGATGTCTTGCTGCGTGACGCCCTCGACCACCACCCAGTTCTTGTCGAGCTTGGGGATGTAGAGGCCCGCGATCGGCTTGCCGTGCACCGGCGGGGACGGCTTGACGCTCGGGGTGGCCGACGGGGCGACCGTGGGGTCGTCGGTCGCGCCGCCCCATTCCTGGGCGAGTTGGCTGTTGAGGTCGTTCTGGTGGGCGTCGACGATGGCCGACTTGCCCCACACCTCGTAGCCGGCGAAGAGCAGCACGACCAGGCCGAAGGTGATCAGCACCTCGCCGGTGACCCGGATGCCGGTCCGCAGCCGGGAGCCCAACGACGGGCGGGTGAGCTCCGAGTAGACGCTCTTGTAGCCCTCGCCGGTCTGGTGCGGCCGGAGTTGGACCACCTGCTCGCCCCGACGGGGTCGGGGAGGCTCGCCGGCGCTGTCGTCCGCGCCGGCCGGCTCATCCGGCGTCGACGTACGGGGGACGGCGCCCATCAGCGCCGTGGCGTCCATGGCCGGAGGCCGGGTTGCCGGACCGGACGGTACGGCGGGGATGAGGGCTGTGGCGTTCGGGTCGGCGGGGCGGCCCGGCCCGGCTGGAGAGACCGGGGCACCCGCCGCGCTGGTCGGGCGTGCGGGACCCGCGCCAACCTTCGGGATGAACGCGGTCGGCGCATCGCCGCCGGACTGGGTCGCGCCGCTCGGAGGAGTCGAGGCGCCGGACGGGCCGCCGGCGGTCGCCGGGCGGGTCGGCGCGGTGCCGGGGGCTGGGCCGCGCGCGTGGTCGTTGCCCGGGGCGGCCGGCCGGACCGGCCCCTGCGCGGGGGACGCGGTCGGTCGGCCGGGAGCGGCGGCGGGGGGCTGGCCGGACCCGCCGCGTGGAGACGAGCCGGGCGCTGCGGCACCCGGCCAGGGCGGCGGTGCCGCCGGGCTCGGGTGGTGTGGAGCGCGCTGCGGGTCCGGTCGGCCGGCGCTGGGCGGGGCAGGGTGCTCGGCGCGCGGGCCGGCGGCGCTCGGCGGCTCGGGAGCTTCCGCCGGACGCGGTGCCCGTGGCCGGCCGGGTAGCACGGGCTCGGGCCAGTTGCCGGTCCGAGCCCGGCCCGGCGTCGGCTCGGGCCGCTCCGGAGTCGGCTCGGGTCGGTCGACCTTGGGCAGGAAGGCGGTCGGGTCGTCGGCCTGGTCCCGGTGTCGCCCGTCGCGGCGTTCGTCCGGGCTGCTCACCTGGGCACCGTCGCCGAGCGCAGCGCGGTCGAGTCCTCGAAGGCCTTGATGGTCACCGTGGAGACGGACTCCTTGTAGCCGAGTTGATAGTCGTCGACTGCGTCCTTGAACAACCGGACTCCCTCAGAGCTGGCGAGGGCCTGCTGGAGGGCAGCGGGATCGCCGATTGCTACGATCTTGAACGGTGGGGAGTACACCCGCCCATGGAGCAGCAGGGTGTTACCGACGCAGCGTACCGCGCTGGTTGCGAGCACGCGGACGTTCATGATTGACATGGCCTCCGCTCCACCCGCCCAGAGTGCGTTGACCACGGCCTGTACGTCGCCCTGGTGCACGACCAGGTCGTCGTTGGTGGCGTCGGTGTGGGCCTCGTCGTCGTGTTGGGGCGCGTCGTTCAGCTCGACAGTCACGGCCGTGCCGGTGACGGCGGTGAACCCGGCCGCCTTGAGGCTGCCCTGGGCCCGGGCCTGCTGGGCCTTGATTGGGGCGTCCGAGCCGGCAAGTGTGTCGGTGCGTTGCTGGACCTCGTCGCGCAGGGTGGCAGCGCGGCGTTCGCTCGCCTCGACCTGCTGCTCGCGCTCCTCGATGAGCTGGTTGAGCTGGGGCCGCCGGTCCTCGCGTAGAGCGGTGCCGCCCGCCGTGGTCGCGGTGGTGGTGAAGAGCAGCCCCGCTGCGGCGGCGATCAGGGGCACCCCGATCGACCAGCCTGGTCGCCGTTGGCGTGGCCGCCGGGGCAGCAGCCCGGCGACGGCCCGTCGGAGGGCCTTTTGCCAGGAGGCGGCGCCGGATGTGTACTCCACCGAGCGTTCCTTCCGCGTGTCGGGGACCGGTTCGTACCGGCCGGGCCGGTGATGCGAACAGTCCCGCCCTTTTCGGTCACTCCATGTACCTGCCTGACCCCATTCGTGGTCCAGGCGGCCGTTCGGGACTACGCTAGCTGTCGAACATTATTGGCCATGAACCGTCGCCTCCGCGTCCGGTTGTCAGGCCGGACGAGGTCGTCACCCCCTCTGGAGAGCGCCGTGCCCAAGTCTCAGGTCCGCAAGAAGAAGGTGTACACCCCGCCGACGGACGTCCGTCCGACGACGACGGCGGCGTCGCGCAAGCCTAGCCCGGTGTGGCTGCCGATCACCGCGGTCGCCCTGATCGTCGCGGGCATCGGCTGGCTGGTCGTCTACTACCTCTCCGAGCAGGAGTACCCGGTCGCCTCGTGGCAGTACTGGAACCTCGCGGTCGGCTTCGGCGCGATGGTCGCGTCGCTGGTGCTGCTCTCGCGCTGGCGCTGAGCCTCTCCCGCTGACGCTGGGCCTGGCCTGGGCGCCGCCGCGCCGAAGGATCCAGGTCACCCGCCACGCCCCTGCCCGGCGGGACCGGGCGGGGCACCCTATGGTGTCCGCAGGCAGCGTGGCCTACTGCGAGATGACTCACGTTACTGCTGGGTAACCTTGCGCGTAGGCTGCACTGCATGACCGAGCGGAGCGAGGTCATCGACCGGTCCGGTCGCAGGTGTGGCAGCGGCGCGACGCTGGCTTCGTCCTGCCCCGGTCCCGGTTGCTGAACCGCTCGACAGGCAGCAGACCGGGGAGGCCAACTCGATGGGCAGCGTCCAGATCGTCACCACGATCCTCGCGGCCGGCATCACCGCCGTGGCGGTGTGGCTGGCGGTGCGCGCGGTCATGAAGATGACGGCCGTCATCCGGCTGGGGCAACCCGCTCCGGAGCGGTTCACCGACAAGGGCGCCCGCACGAAGAAGATGCTGGTGGAGACCGCCGGCCACACCCGCATGCTCAAGTGGGGCGTGGTGGGTGCCGCGCACTGGTTCGTGATGGTCGGCTTCGTCGTGCTGTCACTGCTTGTGCTCGAGGCGTACTTCGAGGTGGTCACCCCGACCGGCGGGCTGCCGATCATCGGGCACTGGACGATCTTCGGCCTGGCCACCGAGGTCATCGGCGTGCTGGGCCTGGTCGGCATCCTGGTGCTGATGGCGATCCGGCTGCGCAACCGGCCCACCCGCCCGGGCGGTCGCTCCCGGTTCACCGGCTCGACCATGTGGCAGGGCTACTTCGTCGAGTGGATCGTGCTGCTGGTCCTGATCTTCGGGTTCGTGATCCGGGGCTTCAAGGTCGCCACCGACCACTTCGAGTACCCGGTCTGGGCCACCCCGGTCAGCCACGCCGTCGGCGCGGTGCTGCCCGACTGGCAGGACGGCGCCAGCGTCGCCGCGCTCATCAAGATCATTATCTCGATGACCTGGCTGATCGTCATCTCGCTGAACGTCACCATGGGCGTCGCCTGGCACCGGTTCCTGGCGTTCCCCAACATCTTCTTCAAGCGTGAGCCGGCCAAGCCGGCCGGCTCCGGCCTCGGCGCGCTGCGCCCGATGATGAGCGAGGGCAAGCCGCTCGACTTCGAGGAGGCCGACCCGGAGAAGGACCAGTTCGGCGTCGCCCAGGTCGAGCAGTTCACCTGGAAGGGCCTGCTGGACTTCAGCACCTGCACCGAGTGCGGCCGCTGCCAGTCGCAGTGCCCGGCCTGGAACACCGGCAAGCCGCTGTCGCCCAAGCTGCTCGTGCTGAGCCTGCGCGACCACGCGTACGCCAAGGCGCCCTACCTGCTGGCCGGTGGCGGCAAGGACCTGACCGGCGAGGAGAAGGCCACCCAGGCGCAGCTCGCGCACCTGGACGTGCTGGCCCTGGCCGAGGCCGACAAGCCGTTGATCGGCACCGCCGAGGAGGGCGGGGTCATCGATCCGGACGTGCTCTGGTCCTGCACCACCTGCGGCGCCTGCGTCGAGCAGTGCCCGGTGGACATCGAGCACGTCGACCACATCGTCGACATGCGCCGTTACCAGGTGCTGATCGAGTCGAGCTTCCCCTCCGAGGCCGGCGTGATGCTGCGCAACCTGGAGAACAAGGGCAACCCGTGGGGCGCCCCGCAGAACACCCGCGAAGACTGGACCAAGGGCCTGGACTTCGAGGTGCCCCGGGTCGGCGAGGTGGACGACTTCGAGTACCTGTTCTGGGTCGGCTGCGCCGGCGCGTTCGAGGACCGGGCCAAGAAGACCACCCGCGCCGTGGCCACCCTGCTCAACGAGGCCGGCGTGAAGTTCGCGATCCTCGGCGAGGGCGAGACCTGCTCCGGCGACCCGGCGCGACGGATCGGCAACGAGTTCGTCTTCCAGATGCTCGCCCAGCAGAACGTGGAGACGCTGAACGAGGCGTTCGAGGGCCGGGAGAAGGCCAAGCGCAAGATCGTGGCGACCTGCCCGCACTGCTTCAACACCCTGGGCAACGAGTACGGCCAGCTCGGCGGCGAGTTCGAGGTGGTCCACCACACCCAACTGCTGGCCCACCTGGTGTCCACCGGCAAGCTGACGCCGGTGCAGCCCGTCGACGGCGGCGTGACCTACCACGACCCCTGCTACCTGGGCCGGCACAACCGGATCTTCGCGGCCCCTCGCGAGGTGCTCGGGGACGCCATCGAGGGCGAGATCACCGAGATGCCGCGCAACAGCGAGCGCTCCTTCTGCTGCGGCGCCGGCGGCGCCCGGATGTGGATGGAGGAGAAGATCGGCAAGCGGATCAACGTGGACCGGGTCGAGGAGGCCATGGCCACCGGGGCGAAGACCGTCGCCGTCGGCTGCCCGTTCTGCTCGACGATGCTCAACGACGGGGTCAACGGCAAGGGTGCCGGCGAACAGGTCGAGGTGATCGACGTGGCGAGCGTCCTGCTGCGCTCGGTGAAGCCGGAGCAGCCGCGGGGCGACAAGGAGTCCGCGCCGGTCGCCGGCTGAGGCGTACCGCGAAAATCATCGGACGGCGGCGGCGCCCACGGGGTGCCGCCGCCGCGCCCGACCGGGGCCCGGCATCGCGCACCCGGCGTGGCACAATCGCGGCCGAGGTGAGACGACATCGACGGCCTGCTCTGGACCACGCTGCTGCCACTGGTCGGCTTCGTTGCGCTGACCGCCGGCAACGCGTTCTTCGTCGCGGCCGAATTCGCCCTGGTCACGGTCGATCGGGCGGAGATCGACCGCCGGGCCGCGGCCGGCGATCAGGCCGCGCTGAAGGTCCGCACCGCGCTGCGTGAGCTGTCCTTCCAGCTCTCCGGAGCGCAGCTCGGCATCACCATCACCGCGCTGCTCACCGGCTACCTGGCCGAGCCCGCCCTGGCCCGGATCTTCACCCCGCTGCTGCGCCCGGTCGCCGGGGAGAGCACCGAGCGTTTCACCCCGTTCCTGGCGCTGGCCCTGGCCACCCTCATCTCCATGCTCTTCGGCGAGCTGGTGCCCAAGAACGCGGCGCTCGCCCAACCGATGCCCGCCGCGCTGGCCACCGCCGGGCCGATGCACACCTTCTCCCGGACGTTCGGCTGGGTGATCCGGGGCCTGAACGGCTCGGCGAACCGGCTGGTCCGGGCGCTCGGCGTGGAGCCGCAGGAGGAGCTGGCCAGCGCCCGCTCACCCGAAGAGCTGGGCCTGCTGGCCGCCATCTCGGCCCGCGCGGGCGCGCTGCCCACGGACACGGCGATGCTGCTGCGCCGCACCATCCGGTTCGGCGACAAGCGGGCGGCCGAGGCGATGACCCCGCGGGTCGACGTGGTCGCGCTGCGCGCCACCGCCACCGTGGCCGAGCTGCTCGAAGAGTCGCGGCGGACCGGACGGACCCGCTTCCCGGTGTACGAGGAGACCCTGGACCTGGTCACCGGTGTGGCCGGCGTGCCGGACGCGCTGGGCGTGCCGTTGGCCGCGCGGGCGTCGACCATGGTCGGGTCGGTGGCCCGGGAGCCGGTGTACGTGCCGGAGAGCCTGGACCTGGACGGCGTGCTGGCGGCGTTGAAGGCGGCCGGGGCTGACCTGGCCATCGTGGTCGACGAGTACGGCGGCACGGACGGCGTGGTGACGATCGAGGACCTGGTCGAGGAGTTGGTCGGGGAGATCGCCGACGAGTTCGACCCGGCCAGTGTGGACGACACCGGGCCGGTCGAGCTGACCGTGCCGGGCGGGGAGCGCGCGGTGCTTGTCGACGGGGTGCTGCGCTCCGACGAGCTGGCCGAGCAGACGGGCTTCCGGCTGCCCGAGGGGCCGTACGAGACGCTGGCCGGCTTCCTGATGGCGCGACTGGGGCACATCCCGCTGGCCGGCGAGACCGTCGACGCGGACGGCTGGGAGTTCACCGTGGTGGAGGTGGAGCGGCACCGGATCGAGCAGGTCCGGGTGCTGCGCCCGGCGGAACCGGACACCGATGACTGAGCTGCTGGTGACCGTGCTGCTGCTGCTCGGCAACGGGTTCTTCGTGGGCAGCGAGTTCGCGCTGATCGCGTCCCGGCGGACGGTGATCGAACCGTTGGCGGCCGGCTCGAAGCGGGCCCGCTGGGCGCTGTCGGCGATGAACCAGATCCCGCTGATGATCGCCGGTGCGCAGCTCGGCATCACGGTCTGCTCGCTGGGCCTCGGCGCGATCGCCGAGCCGGCGCTGGCTCATCTGCTGGAGTCGCCGTTCCACGCGGCCGGCCTGCCCGAGCGCGCGGTGCACCCGGTGGCGTTCGTGCTCGCGCTCGGCGTCGTCGTCTTCCTGCACACGGTGGTCGGCGAGATGGTGCCGAAGAACATCACGCTGGCCGGTCCGGAGGTCTCCGCCCTCTGGCTGGGCCCGGCCATGCTGGCCTTCTGCGTGGCCACCAAGCCGTTGCTGCTGGCGATGAAGTGGGCGGCCCGCCGGGTGCTGGCGTTCTGGCGGATCGAGGCGACCGAGGCCGTGAAGACGGTGTTCACCGCCGAGGAGTTGGCCGGGCTGGTGTCGCAGGCGCGTACGGAGGGGCTGCTCGACGCCGAGGAGCACGCCCGCATCACCGGGGCCCTGGCCCTGCACACCCGGACGGCGGCGGACGCGTTGCAGCCGTGGTCGACGGTGGTCACGGTGGCCGAGGACGTCTCCCCGGCGTCGCTGGAGGTGCTGGCGACCCGGACCGGCCGGTCCCGGTTCCCGGTGGTGCAGCGGTCCACCCGGCGCGTACTGGGCTTCGTGCACGTCAAGGACGTGCTCGGGTACGCCGGGCAGGGTCGTCGGGCGCCGGTGCCGGCGGAGGTCTACCGGCCGCTGGCGGTGGTGCCGCCGGAACGCACGCTGGCCGATCTGCTGCTGGCCATGCGCCGCGAACGGCGGCACATGGTGCTGGTCAGCGACGGTCGGCGTCCGCTCGGGGTGGTCACGCTCGACGATGTATTGACCGCAATCGTTGGTTAATTGACCAACACCCTTGGTGTGCAAGCGGTTGCGTGACAGTGATGGTGACTCGGCTCGCCTTGATTCCGGTCCAACGCTTCCCTAATGTGGGGCACCGACCGCTGTGGGTCGTCTGCCTCGGCCCTTCCCTCACGCGAGGCGCCCGGCGGTCGGTTGCAAAGGAGTCGGTGCCGGTGGCAACCATGCCCCCTCATCGTCACGCCCCGGGACTGTCCGCTCGGCCGGGCGGTCTACGCCGGGTCGCCCATCGTCTGCTTGTGCTGGTCGCCGCCGCTGCGGTCGGTGCCGGAATGCTCGCCGTGCCGGCGCAGGCCGAGCCCACGGTCGACGAGATCGAGGCGCAGATCGACAAGAAGTGGGAGCAGTTGGAGCCCACGATCGAGCAGTACAACAAGGTACGGGCGCAGCTCAAGGTCAACCGGAAGAAGTCGACCGACCTGCAGAAGAAGATCGAGCCGCTGGCCCTGCAGAGCGAGTTGGCGCTCAACCGGGTCGGTGACCTCGCGTCCCGCTACTACATGTCGGGCCCGTCGCAGGAGATCGGCGCGCTGCTGATCAGCGCCAAGCCGGACACCCTCACCGAGCAGCTCACCCTCCTCGACCGGCTGGCCGCGCAGGAGCGCAAGCAGGTCGAGGGCGTGCTGGCCGTGCGGGCCAAGTACGACAGCGAGAAGCAGAAGCTCGACGCGCTGATCGCCACCCAGACCAAGCAGCAGAACGAGCTGGCGGCCAAGAAGAAGCAGATCGACGCCGAGATCAAGAAGCTCGAGGCGTCGATGCCCAAGACCACGGTCAAGACCGTCGGCTGCCCGACCATCAACGGTGTGCTCGCCGTGGCCGCTCAGAAGGCGATCAAGACCGCCTGCCAGCAGGTCGGCGACCCGTACGTCTGGGGCGCCACCGGCCCGAACTCGTTCGACTGCTCGGGCCTGACCCAGTACGCGTACAAGTCGGCCGGGATCTCCCTCACCCACCACACGGGTGACCAGTGGAACGA
This sequence comes from Micromonospora sp. NPDC005197, assembly GCF_040608295.1. NCBI lineage: Bacteria > Bacillati > Actinomycetota > Actinomycetes > Micromonosporales > Micromonosporaceae > Micromonospora > Micromonospora sp. NPDC005197. Next base: position 106,193 of record NZ_JBEXHY010000005.1, read on the forward strand.
GGGCAAGGCCGTGTCGCGCGCCGACGCCCGTCCCGGTGACCTGGTCTTCTTCTTCTCCGGCCTGAGCCATGTCGGGCTCTATCTGGGTAACAACCAGATGGTGCACGCGCCTCGTGCCGGCAAACCGGTGCAGGTTTCCAGCATCACCACCATGCCGATCGCCGGGTTCCGCCGACCCGGCTGATCCAGCGGACGCCACGAGGGCCCTCGGTCGGATGACCGGGGGCCCTCGTCGTATGTCGTTCGTCAGCGGGGAGCGCCCACCGGGGACGGCAGGAGCTGCACGTCGGCGAGGTCGACGTACATGATGCGGTGGCCGAACTGGATCTGCGCGTACCGGTTCTTGCCCCGGATCACCGTCCAGTCGCCGGGCGAGGAGCCGTCGAACGTGCTGGCCCGGTAGTACTCGCCGGCCAGCACCGCGCCGACGGTGTAGCGCTGACCGGCGGCCAGCGTGTACTGCAGCGGTGAGATCGCCTGGTAGGGCACGCCGGCCGGGTAGGCCGCCTGCTCCGGGTAGGCCCGCCCGTACACGGGGATGGTCGCCCGGCCCGGCTTCGGAACGGCGACCACGCCGACGGTCCAGGTGGCGGTCGGCGCGGACGCCGGGTTGTGGAACCAGGCCCGTTGCCCGAGGTACCAGATGGCCGTCCAGTCGCCCTGCCGGCCGGCCAGCGCGTACGTCTGGCCGGCGGAGGCCCGCGCCCCGTGGTCCGACACGTCCATCGTGTTCGGGGTGCCGTCCGGGCGGAGCGCGATGTCGTTGACCAGCGGCGCGTCCGCGGACGGCGCGGTGTGCAGCACCACCGACGAGGAGCCGCGCGGCGCGCAGGGTGTTCCAGGGGTGACGCACCCGGTGAACGCCGGTTGGTTGGTCGCGTAGTCGGGGTCGATCCGGACCAGCCCGGTGGCGGGGGTGCCGGTGTCCAGTCGCGGTGCGTGCAGCAGGTCGAAGTAGTGCGTCCAGTCCCAGTAGGGCCCCGGGTCCCAGTGCATCCCGCGCACGGTCGACGCGACGGTGCCGGGCACGTTGTCGTGGCCGATGATGTGCTGGCGGTCCAGCGGGATGCCGTACCGCAGCGCGAGGTGCCGGACGAGCTTCGCCGAGGTCCGGTACATCGCCTCGGTGTACCAGGTGCCCTGCGCGGCGAAGCCCTCGTGTTCCAGCCCGATCGACTTCGCGTTGACGTACCAGTTGCCGGCGTGCCAGGCGACGTCCTTGGTCTTGACGTGCTGGGCGATGTGCCCGTCCACCGAGCGCAGCGAGTAGTGCCAGCTCACGTAGGTCGGGTCCTGGACGAGTTTCAGGGTGGTCGCCCAACTCGCCTCGGTGTCGTGGATGACGATGTACTCGATCTTCTGCCGGGCGGGCCGGTCGGAGAGATCGTGGTTGCCGTAGTCGCCGTCGCCGAACGCCTCGTAGGGTGCCGGGATCCACTCACAGGAGACGGTCCGCGGGCACTCCAGGCCGTCCGGGCGGGCGAGTCGTCGCAGGCCCAGCCGGTCCAGCCAGGAACGCTGGGGTTGGACCGCGCGGGCCGGCAACGTGACCCGCTGGCCGTCGTCGGTCACGCGGGTCTCGCCGGCGCCGATGGTGGTGAAGACCTCGTCGGCGAAGGCCGCCGCGGCGTCGGCGCTGTCCGCGCCGGCGTAGCGGGCCACCGCGCCGTACCAGGTGGCGGGGTCGGTGCCGGCGCCGACCGGGGCGCCCACCTCCCGTTGGTACGCGGCCAGCAGCGCCGCCCCGCCCCGGATGTTGGTCGTCGCGTCGCTGCGCAGCGCCTCGGGGGCGGCGCCGGTCAGCGCGGCGGCGGCGTCGACGGTCTGCGTCGCAGCCGTGGGCGGCGCGGGATCCGTGGCCGGCGCGGGTGCCAGGACGGCACGGGAGTCGTCGCCGCGCGGATCCTCGGTGCCGGCGTCGTGGTGGCCGCGCGCGGGTAGGGCGGCCACGTGGCGGGCATCGGTCAGGTGCATCGGTCCGTAGCCGCCGCTGGTGCTCGGGGTGCCGGCGTTGCTGTCCCAGCGGGACTCCAGGTAGGAGACCCCGAGCAGCACGGCGGTCGGCACGCCGTACTCGGTCGACGCGGCGGCGTACTGCTGCTGACGGTCGGCGGCCGGTGCGGCGGAGGCGGGGCCGGCGCTCAGCGGTACGGCGGCCGTGGCGATGACCACGGCGACCGCGAGCGATGCGCGCCGGCCGGCGGACAGGGTTGGACGTTCCATCGAACCCCCTAGATTTGACTGGTAACGGTGTGGTCACCTTCGCGCCGGTCGGGAGTCCGCGTCAATACCTTTCCATATATCAAACTGCATCGAAAGAAAGCTTCACGCACGCTCGGTGACCTCCTCCAATCGGTACGGAGTGTCACGGCCGCACGGGTTGCGGATCGGTAACGGCCGTCTCTACTCTGGTCATTTGTCGGCCCGGTAGCAGGTCTGCCCATCCCGGGCGGTAACGGACCGACACCGCCGAGTCGCTTGCGAGCGAGCCGGGGACCCAGGTTCCCCCGGGGTGAATCCGCAGCCAATGCGGTAGGGCGCCAACTTCCCGCCCGAACCCGTCAGCTAACCCGGTAGGCGGTCAGGAAGAAGGAGTACGGAACCCCGGTGGCCCTCCATGCCCCGCGGCCGTCGTCCGAACGGTCGGCCTCGGCCGACCCGACGTCGACAGTGCCGCGTCCACGCTGGTCCCGCTTCACCACCGCCCTCGCCGCCCTGGTCGGCGTAGCCGTCGTCCTGACGGGCAGCGCCACGGCGGCGCACGCGGATCCGTCCGTCGCCGAGATCGAGCGCCAGATCGACGCCGACTGGAACAAGCTCGAACCGGTCATCGAACGGCACAACGCCACTCGCGCGGACCTGGCCGTGAAGCGCAGGCAGGCCGACGCGCTCGCCGCCCGCATCGCGCCCCTGGAGCGCCAGGTCGACGCCGCGATGAACAAGGTAAGCGCGCTGGCCGTGCGCGCGTACATGGGCGAGAACCTGTCGACCGTCAACACGATGCTCGGCAGCCGGTCGCCCGGCGAGGTGGTCGGGCAGCTCGAGATGCTCGACCGGTTCGCCCACAACCAGCAGGAGGACGTCCGTCAGGTCGCCGACCTCCGCGACGAGCTGGCCCGGCAGAAGGCGCCGCTGGACGAGATGGTGGCCCAGCTGACCCGGACCGAAGCGCAGCTGGCGGCGAAGAAGAAGCAGATCAACGACGAGATCGACCGGCTGCAGAAGCTGCGCCTCAAGGTGTACGGCAATGGTGGCGGCGGTCCGCTGCGTCCGGCGCCCTGCCCGGCCAGCTACCCCGGCGGCGGCGCGGGCACGGCGGTCAAGTTCGCCTGTGCCCAGATCGGCAAGCCGTACGTGTGGGGTGCCGAGGGTCCGAACTCGTACGACTGTTCCGGGTTGATGCTCGCCGCGTGGGCGAAGGCCGGTGTGTCGCTGCCGCACAACGCCGCCGCGCAGAGCCGGGTGACCAAGAACGTCAGCAGGGGCGATCTGCGCCCCGGCGACCTGGTCTTCTACTACAGCGACATCCACCACGTCGGCATGTACGTCGGCAACGGCTGGGTGGTGCACGCCTCCCAGGCCGGTCAGCCGATCAAGATGAAGAAGGTCGACGACGGGCCGATCCACAGCTACGGCCGTCCCGGCTGACCAACGCGGGACGCAGCAGGGCCCGTCGCGATCTCGTCGCGGCGGGCCCTCGTCGTCCGCTATCTATCGCGTCGGCCAGGCACGCCAGTTCTGCCAGGAGCGGCTCGGCGTCGGCCCCCGCTGCCCCTGGTAGCGCGAGCCGTAGACCACCGAGCCGTACGGGTGCTCGGCCGGCGAGGAGAGCCGGAAGATGCAGAGCTGGCCGATCTTCATGCCCGGCCAGAGGGTGATCGGGAGGTTCGCCACGTTGGACAGCTCCAGCGTGACGTGACCGGAGAAGCCCGGGTCGATGAACCCGGCGGTGGAGTGGGTGAGCAGGCCGAGGCGGCCCAGTGAGCTCTTTCCCTCCAGCCGGCCGGCGAGCTGGTCGCCGAGCGAGATCACCTCCAGCGTCGAGGCGAGCACGAACTCCCCCGGGTGCAGCACGAACGGCTCGCCGTCGGGCACCTCGACCACCGATGTCAGGTCGTCCTGCTGCATGGCCGGGTCGATGTGGGTGTAGAGATGGTTGTTGAACACCCGGAACAGCCGGTCGAGTCGTACGTCGATGCTGGACGGTTGGACCAGGGTGGGCTCGAACGGTTCCAGGCCCAGCGTGCCGGCCTTGATCTCGGAGACCAGGTCACGGTCGGAGAGCAGCATCGGACCACCATAGCCGCGTTGGCCGGACCGGCCGGATTCGGTGCCGGTGACCAGCGCGTCGAGGTCGCTGCTCGTACATTTGTTCGATAGAATGTCGGCATGGCTTCCTGGTCCGAATTCGCCGCCGACGAGCCCCGCCTCGCCGACGGGATCCGCGTTCTCCTGCAGCAGTACGGGCCGGGCTTCGGCTACCTGGCCACGGTCCGCGCCGACGGCGGGCCCCGGGTCCATCCGGTCTCCCCGGTCATCACCGACGAGGGTCTCTTCTGCTTCATCATCGACTCGCCGAAGCGCCGCGACCTCGAACGGGATGGCCGCTACGCGCTGCACTCGTTCCCTCCGGAGGAGAGCGACGACGAGGCGTACGTGGCGGGCCACGCCTGGCCGGTCACCGACCCGGTCCAGGTGGCCCGACTGGCGCAGAGCGCCCGGGCCGAGCCGCAGGTCGACTGGCGGCTGTTCGAGTTCACCGTCGACGTGGCGATGTTGACCCGTCGCGAGCAGCACGCCGCCGGCGTTCCGGGTGTCACCCCGAGCCGCCCGGCCGTGCGGGTCTGGCTGGACCCGCAAGCCCCGCCCGCACCGGCCGCGCCTGTCGCCGTACCGCAGACGCGCCCGACCCGCCGCAGCCTTGACGTCCAGTGCACGGCCGCCTGACCACGGCCCTGCTGTCCAAAAAAACGCCGGTGCCGGCTCCGTCGTGACGGAGCCGGCACCAGGTGTACGCGAGGAGAGCTACGCCGCGCGGTACGCGTTCCACGCGGTCAGCATGCGGCTCGCCTGCCCCGGGGTGAACTGGTACATGCACGAGTCGTAGGTGTAGTCCATGAAGTTGGTGATCGGGTCCAGGCCGGTCGCCGAGCAGGTGTTCCGCCCGGTCGGGCACTCGTACGCCGGCGACGCCTCGGCCGGGGTGTCGCTGACGCTGTCACCGGAGCCGCCGCAGCCACCCTGGAAGGTGTGGTAGAGGTTCAGCCAGTGACCGATCTCGTGGGTGCCGGTGTCGCCCTGGTTGTAGTTGGTGGCGGTGCCGCCCGGCAGGGACTCGTTCAGCACGACCACGCCGTCCATGGTGCTGAGGTTCTGCTGCGGGAAGGTCGCCCAGCCGAGCAGGCCGCCGCTCAGCTCGCCGAGGTAGATGTTGAGCGTGTTCTTGCCGCCCACCCGCAGCGACGACTTCATCGACCGCTCCGCCGACGAGCCGTTGACGATCGGGTACCAGGACGGGTTCGTCACCCGGTTGATCTTGTCGAGCCGGAAGGCGAAGGCGGTGGCAGCGCCGCCGGTTCCGCCCGCGTAGGCCTGGTTGAGCACGCTGATCTGCGAAGTGATCATCGAGTCCGGGATGTTGCCGCCGGCCCGGGTGCTGTTCTCCTGGATCACGTGCACCACCACCGGGATGGTGACGGTGGCCAGCGTCGTGGCGCCGGCGCCGGCCCGGAAGTTGGCGCGCTCGCGCAACGCCGCCGCGAGGTCGGCGTCGCGTTCGCGGACCTGCTTCGCGGTCAGCTCGTTCGGGTCGTGCGTGGCCGCCGCGCCGGGCTTCACCCGAGCGTTGGCGTGGCTGTCGGCCGGCTCCGCGCAGGCGCCGCCCGGCGCCGCGGAGAAGGCCGAAGCAGCCGGAACGACGCCCACCGCAGCGGTGCTGAGCAGCAGCGCGAGGGTCGTCGACGCGACACCGGCGGCACGCCGGGTCAGCAGGTTGGGACGGAGTCCCATGGGCCCACCTCTTTCTGGCGGCGTGACAGGGGGTGTGTCACGCCGTGGCTGAAACGTGTGGCAGACGTTACAACCCATCGACACATTTGAGAACGCCCATATCTTGCCGTCACGAAACTTTTTCCGAGGTGACGGCGTCCCGCCGGCGCGTGGGGGTGGCTGGGTGCACCGGTTCGACGACTCGGGTACAGTGGTGCCGCCCGCGGGTGTAGTTCAATGGCAGAACATCAGCTTCCCAAGCTGACAGTGCGGGTTCGATTCCCGTCACCCGCTCCACGACCGAGGCGCTGACCAGGACGAGAGTCCCGGTCAGCGCCTTCGATGTTGCCGCGCGCGCACGTCCCTGGGCTGCCTCGCTCCTACCCGTTAGGGTCCGGTCAGGAGGTGGTCGCGTGTTCACCGAGGCTTTTCCCATCGTGACGACGCCCGACCTGCCGCGGTTGATCGCGTTCTACCGGGACGTCGTCGGCTTCGAGCTGACCTACCGGTTCCCGGAGGACGGTGAGCCGGAGTTCGTAGCCCTGCGGCTGGGCAGCAGCGAGCTGGGCCTGGCCGCCGACCCGCATGCAGGCGACCCCACCCTCTCGCGCCGCTGGGAGTTGTGCGTGTACGCCGACGACTGCGACGCGGCCGTGCACGTTCTGCGCGCGGGTGGCGCGACGGTCACCGAGGAGCCGGTCGACCAGCCCTGGGGTGAGCGGTCCGCCAGGGTCACCGACCCGGACGGCAACCGGCTGCTGGTCCTCTCCCGCCTGGCTTAGGGCATGTGTCAAGGGCCCTTTGCCGGACCGCCGCCCGGACTCCGCCTCGGCCCGACCGAAGACTTCGGACTGGCCGCTGCCATCGCAGGTCGCAGATCTTGGACAGTTTCCGTTAGCTGCTAACGGAAACTGTCCAAGATCTGTGCGCCGACGGCTCCCGCCTGTAGTGGCGGTCACCGTCTCCAGAACAGGAGATGGGTGACTCCGCTGGGGCTGGGCACCGACTCCAGGTGGAAGCGGTCGAGAAGTTCGTCGGGGCTCCCCCACAGCCGCTCGCCCCGGTCGAGGTCGACGGGCGCGACGGCGATGTGCATCGTGTCGACCAGGTCGGCCTCGAGGAACTCGCGGATGACGGCCACCCCGCCACCGAGGCGTACGTCCCGACCGTCCGCTGCCTCCTTGGCCTGGGCCAGCGCCTCGGCGGGGCTGGCGTCGAGGAAGTGGAACGTGGTGTCGGACAGGGTGAACGACGGCCGTACGTGATGGGTGAGCACGAAGACCGGCGTGTGGAACGGCGGGTTGTCCCCCCACCAGCCCTGCCACTCGTGGTTCTCCCAGGGGCCACGCTGGGGGCCGAACTTGTTGCGACCCATGATCTCCGCGCCGATGTTGCACTCGGCGTCGCGGGTCAGGTAGTCGTCCAGGCCGCGCGTGCCGCCCGGCTCCGTGCGGTACACGAAGCTGGCGGTGGCGGAACGCCAGGAGAACAGCGGGGTGGGGTCGGCGTGGCCGAAGGGCCGTTCCAGGCTCTGCCCCTCGCCGGTGCCGAACCCGTCCTGCGAAACGTTGAAGCACTGCACCCGCAACAGTTGTGGCATGAAAAGCTCCTCGTGAGGTTGATGAATGCGCGGGTCAGTTCGTGGTCGCCGTCGGGCCGCCGCCGCGGCCCCGGTCGTCGAGCACGAGCGGGGCGCGACCGCTCACCTCGTACCGGATGTGGGTGACCTGCGGGGTGGGGATGACCCGGGTCGGCGTCAGCTCGATGGCCTCCTTGTCGCCGAGGTCGAGGTCCGCGTCGAACAGCCGTAGACCGGTGCCGAGCACGACCGGTACGACGTGCAGTTCCAACTCGTCGAGCAGGCCGGCCTTGAGCACCTGCCGCACCAGGCTGCCGCCTCCGGCCACGGCGACGTTGCGGCCACCGGCCACTGCGCTCGCCTGCTCGACGGCGCTGGCCACGCCGTCGGTGACGTAGGTGAAGCTGGTGCCGCCACCGCGCAGCAGGGTTTCGCGGGGTCGGTGCGTGACGACGAAGACCGGCGCGCGGAACGGCGGCTCCTCGCCCCAGGGCACCTCACCGCCGTCGGCCATCCGCCGGCCCATGACGTACGCGCCGGCCGCGTCGAACGTCTCGGCCATCACGTCGGAGTTGGCGTCCTGCTCGCCGCCGGCGAAGCCCTGCCGCTCGCGCCACGCCATCGCGTCCGTCGCCCAGCGGGTGATCCGAAAGAAGCCGGCGCTCTCGGCCGAGTCGATCCAGTCGCCGTCGCCGTCGAACAGCGGGCCGGCGTAGAAGCCGTCCACCGACACCGACAGCTGTGCGGTCACCTTCGTCATGTCGCCTCTTACCTCTCCTCGGGTGGCGCCCACCGGGTGCCTGCTCGCAACGAGGTCGGAGCCGATCAGGACGCCCCTACCACGGCCAACTGTGACGTGGGACACACAGGGGGAGGGTTATGGCCTGCGGTCGATGATCGCCGCCTCGATCCGCAGACCGATGCCGGTCAGGATGAGAAAGGCGGCCAGGATCTGCGGTTGGAGCCCGCCGGTGCTGGAGAGCAAAGTGAGCAGCGCCGTCATGAAGCCGGCAATCAGCGACACGGTGCCCAAGACTCGTACCGTGTCGGCCCGCCGTGACCGCTGGTCCACCACGGCCGAACCGTAGCGAAGGCCCAGCGTCCGCGATGCCCCGCCACGGGCGGGCGAGGCTCAAGTTTGCCCGTTGAGCCAGGTGCCCGAGGGCGCGTAGCCGATGCTGAAGCAGGGGCATCGGACGCGGCTAGGCTGGCGATCATGCGGATTGGCATCGTGATCCTCCCGGACCAGCGTTGGGCCCAGGCGCAGCGTCGCTGGCGGCAGGCCGACGAGTGGGGCTTCGACCACGCCTGGACGTACGACCACCTGGGCTGGCGGGACCTGGTCGACGGCCCGTGGTTCGACTCGATGACCACGCTGACCGCCGCCGCCACGGTGACGTCCCGGATCCGGCTGGGCACGCTCGTGGCGTCGCCGAACTTCCGGCACCCTGCCGCCTTCGCCCGGCAGATCACCACGGTGGACGACGTCTCGGACGGCCGGCTGCTGCTCGGCCTGGGCGCGGGCGGCATCGGCTTCGACTCGGCGGTGCTGGGCGGTGAGACGCTGCCGCCGCGCCAGCGCGTCGACCGGTTCGCCGAGTTCACCGAACTGCTGGACCTGGTCCTTCGGGAGGACGGCACCACCTGGCGTGGTGACTGGTTCGCCGCGGTGGACGCCCGCAACAACCCCGGCTGTGTCCAGCAGCCGCGGGTGCCGTTCGTCGTCGCCGCGAACGGCCCGCGATCGATGCGGCTGGTGGCCCGGTTCGGTCAGGGTTGGGTGACCACCGGCACCGACGCCGATGACGTGGAGGGCTGGTGGGGCACCGTGTCGGCCCTGTCGGCGCGGATGGACCGGACGCTGGACGAGGCCGGCCGCGACCCGGCGACGCTGGACCGCTACCTGTCGTTGGACGCCGCGCCGGTGTTCTCGCTCAGCAGCGCGCAGTTCTTCGCCGACCAGGTCGGTCGGGCCGCCGAACTCGGTTTCACCGACGTGGTGACGCACTGGCCGCGAGCGAGCAGTTGGTACGCCGGCGACGAGGCCGTCCTGGGCGACGTGGCGACGCGACTGCTGCCCGAGCTGCGCGGATAGCGAGGGCTCAGGTGCCCAGGTCTCCGGTGGCCACGCCGCCCTCGCCGCCGGAGACCAGTCGCAGGCGCAGGCAGACGATCGGAGTGTCGTCGTCGACGGGGGTGCCGAGCCGCGCCCAGTAGGCCGAGTGCCCGGCCCGCCACTCCTCGATCGAGCGATCACCCTCGCCCTCGGCGCGGGCGAACTCCCAGGGCACGTCGCCGAAGCGCACCACCTCGACGCCGGTGATCTCCACGACGCCGGCCAGCGCGTCGTCGTCGTCGACCAGCGCGAGCCGTTCGCCGACCTGCTCCAACTCCTCGCCCTCTTCCGCGTACTCGGCGAGCCGGCCGGCCGTCGCGGTCTTCACGCCGGCCAGCACCAGGGTGTTCAGGCTCGCCCGCAGCTCGCCGGGGGTGCCGAGGGTGAGCGTGCGCAGGTCACCGATCCGAGGCCACATCCTGCCGAGGCTAGGCCAGCGCGGCCGGCACCGCCGCCGCAATTCGTCCGGCGCTGCTCAGATCAGCTGCCCGGCGTAGCCCGCGGCGTCGAGCAGCCGCTGGTCACCGCTGGCCGCGTGGGCGTCGAGGACCGCGTCGGCGAGCTTGACCACGTGCGCGTCGCCGTGTCGGGCCGCGCGAGCAAAGACCTCCGCCGGGGTCGCGACGGTCACCGACGGCGGGGCGATCCCGTCGGTCGGGGCGTACACCGAGGTCACGGCCGCCGTCGCGGCCCAGGCCGCGGCGAGGCTCGGCGCCCACAGCGCCCGGTCGAGAGCCGGCAGGGTACGCAGCACGGCGGTCGGCGCGGTGACCGCGTGCACCAGCATGACCGGCTCCGCGTGCCCGAAGCGCAGGTAGTCGAGGCCGGCACGGTGCACGAGCGTGACGAGCCCGCGCTCCGCCTCGGTCGGCGTCCGCGCGGGGCGCAGCGCCGCGAGCGCAGGTTCCCATCGGGGTACGCCCACCAGCCGACCCAGTCGATCCCGGATGCCCCCGGTCTGGTCGTCGATCCGGGGCACCCCGGCCAGCGCGGCGGCCACGTCCGGCCCGGCGGCGTCCGGGTGGGCCTCGGGTGGGTTCGACGTGACCGAGGCGAGCAGCCGCTCGGCGCCGGGCACCGGCTGCCAGCGGGCCGCCCAGTAGCCGAGGGCCTGACCCAGCTCGGTGAGCCGCTGCGGGTTCGCGTCGTGCAGGTGCAGGGCGCGTACGGCGTGCCCGACCCGGATCACCCCGTGCGTGGCGCCGGCGGCGATGCCGGGCAGCAGTCGGGGCCACCAGGTGCCGAGCACGTCCCGCCACGGCTGCTCGCGCAGGTGCCGGTCGAAGTACGCCAGCCAGTCACCGGCCCGCTTCGCGTCGCCCAGCGCCGCCCGCCAGTCGTCGATCGGGCGCAGCCCGCGGGGCAGCTCGTCGAGCCGGGTGAGGTAGTCGTCCAGCCAGCGGTGCACCCGTTGCTCGTGCCCGTGCCGGGCCAGCGCCTCGACGGCCATCGGGCCGTGGTTGGAGAGCCAGCCCTCGTATTCGGGTCCGTTGCGGTGCAGCCGGTCGTACGCCTCGTCGAGAATTCCGTCGCTCATGCGTCGATCGTCGAAGGTGAAGTGGACTTCAGGTCAACCCGGCAGATCCGCGCCGGCGATCAGGCCGGTGATCCGCAGTGCGGTGGCAGTCTCGGGCGGGCAGTCGACGGCCACCACTGCGGTGCCGAGCACCTGCGCGCCGCGCTTGGCGCAGATGTCGTAGAGGGCGTGCAGCTGCGCGCCCGTGCGGACCCAGTCGTCCACGACCAGAACGCGGTCGTCGGGGCCGAGGTGCCGGTCCCGGACGGCCAGGTCGACCTGCCGGCCCCGGTAGTCCGGCGGGCTCTGCGCCCAGGTGAGCGGGCCGGCCGGCAACCTTCCGTCGCCGGGTTTGTGGGCGGCCACGAAGCCGACCCCGAGGGCGGTGGCGGCCAGTGGCCCGAGCAGCAGGCCGGTGACCGCCGGGGCGAGCACCACGGTCGGCCGGGCGGCCCGGTACGGCGCCACCAGGGCCGGTCCCAGTTCGGCCAGCACGGTGGGGTCGCGCCACCAACCGGAGATGTCGCTGACCAGGTGGCTGGCGTCCGGGCCGGGGTCGATCCACCGGAACAGGGCGGCCAGGCGTTCGGTCAGCTCAGCGGGCATCCGTCCATCGTGCGGCACGGGCGCTCGGCGCGTCCGCACCCGGGCCGGTCGACCCACCCCGGCTCGGATGATCGGCTACACGTACTATGCCAAATACGGGCAGATCACCATGATCACGTTGACTTCGGAAGTGCTTCTCTCGTTACGGTCCGAACCGGTTTGTTCAGTCGACGAAAGGACCGGGCCGGTGGCAGGCAGGCACTCCCGTACCCGCATCTTCTCCTCCCCGGCGGGCATCGCGGCCACCGCTGCGGTCGGCGTCGCTCTCGCCGTCGGGGGCACCGTCGGCGCCGTCCAGCTGACCTCGGGCTCCGGGCAGTCGGGTCAGGCGACTCTCGACCTCACCCCGACCACCGCCCCCGCCAGCCTCGCCCCCAGTTCCCCGACCGCGTCACCGAGCGCCAGCGCCTCGCCGAGCGGGACGGCCAGCCCGTCCGCCAGCCGGTCGCCGCAGGCCGCCTCCCGGGCTAAGGCCCGCACCGAGTCGCCGAAGCCGCGCCCGACCGCGAAGAAGACCACAGCGGCGGCGAAGGTGCTGGAGAGCGGCTCGTGTGGCGCCTCCTTCTACTCCGACGGGCAGCTCACCGCCAACGGCGAGTCGTTCAACCCGAACGAGTTGACCGCGGCGCACAAGACGCTGCCGTTCAACACCAAGGTCCGGGTGACCAACCCGAGCAGCGGCAAGTCGGTCGTCGTGCGCATCAACGACCGTGGCCCGTTCATCGACGGTCGCTGCCTGGACCTGTCCCGCGCCGCGTTCGCGACCATCGCCTCGACCGACGTGGGCGCGCTGACCGTCCGCTACGAGGTGCTGGGCTGAGCGCAGCCGGGGCGGCCGATCCGGCCACAGGGCTGGGCCGGGCGGACAGAACATCCTCGGACGACGGGCCAGGTTCATTCACCGGTTCACGTGGATCAGGCATGCTGTCCCTCGTACCCACGCGACTCCTCCAGTCGGGCCGTAGCCCGCTGAGCCCCGGATCCCGCGCCGGCCTCGGCGCGGCCCTCGCCCTGCTCGCGATCGTCTCGGGGCTGGAGTTGGCCGACGGCCGTCGGGCGCACTACGTCGCGCTTCTGGTGGCCGCCCCGGTCCTGGCCGCCGCCCTGGCGGCCTGGCGGGTGGTGCTGGGTGTGGGTGCCGTGGCGACCCTGATCGGGGTGGGCTTCGCCCTGTTCGACCCGAGGATGATGCTGGTGACCTCGGTCAACGTGGTCGGCGTCGCGGTCGCGAGCGGGCTGGCCGTGGCGGTGGCCTCGATACGCCAGCGGCAGGCGGAGCAGATCGCCGAGCTGACCAAGCTGGCCTCGGTGGCCCAGCAGGCGGTGCTGCGCCCGCTCGGGCCGCAGGTCGGCATGCTCTCGGTGGCCGGTCGCTACATCTCCTCCACCGCCACGGCCGAGATCGGCGGCGACCTGTACGAGGCGATCGACACCCCGTACGGCGTCCGCATGATCATCGGTGACGTGCGCGGCAAGGGCCTGGATGCGGTTCGGCTGGCCAGCATCGTCCTCGGCTCGTACCGGCACGTGGCCTACGAGCGGGCCGACCTGCGCGCCGTCGTCGCCGACCTGGATCGTGCGGTGGCCCGCAACGTCGGCGACGAGGACTTCGTGACCGCCGCGTTGGTCGAGGAGCGGGGTGGGACGCTCACGATCGTCAACTGCGGGCACCCGTCGCCGCTGCTGCTGCGCCGGGGCGCGGTGATCCCGCTGGAGCCGCCGGCGCCGGCGCCGCCCCTCGGGTTCATGCCGGTGGTGCGCCCCCGCGTGGAACGCCTGGAGCCCGGCGACCGCCTGCTCCTGTTCACCGACGGTCTCGGCGAGGCCCGGCGGGACGGTGAGTTCTTCCCCACCGCCGACCGGGCGTGGCGGCTGCTCGGGCACGGCACGGTCGCCGACGGGCTCGCGTCGCTGGAGACGGCCCTCGTCGAGTGGGTGCACGGGCACCTGGACGACGACATCGCCCTGGTCCTGATGGAGTACGTCGGTGCCCGCACGGGCGCGACGTCGGCCGTGCCGAGCTGGGAGGTCGGCGCCGCCGAGAGCTGAGCGGGGCGTCCGGCGCGCAACTGTGTAATCGCCGTCACTTACGTGATCGGCTTGTCGCTGCCTACCCGCGAGTAATACAGTCGGGGTTACTGATCGGTAACACCTGTCCGGAAGCGGGGCCAGCGAGCATGACCCACTACAAGAGCAACCTTCGGGACCTCGAGTTCAACCTGTTCGAGGTCTTCGGGGCGGACCGGGCGTTCGGCCAGGAGCCGTACTCGGACCTCGACACCGACACCGCCCGGAGCTTCCTCGCCGAGGTGGACCGCCTCGCCCGCGAGGACCTGGCCGCCAGCTACACGGACAGCGACCGCAACCCGCCCGTCTTCGACCCGGCCACGCACACCGCGCCGCTGCCGGAGTCGTTCAAGAAGTCCTACCAGGCGTTCATGGACTCCGAGTTCTGGCGGCTGGACCTGCCGCCCGCGCTGGGTGGCACCAACGCCCCGCGGGCCCTCTGGTGGGCCCTCGCCGAGCTGGTGCTCGGCTCGAACGCGCCGGTCTGGATGTACGCCTCCGGTCCGTCCTTCGCGCACGTGCTGCACGTCGAGGGCACCGAGCGGCAGAAGGCCTGGGCCAAGCTCTTCATCGACAAGCAGTGGGGCTCCACGATGGTGCTCACCGAGCCGGACGCCGGTTCGGACGTGGGCGCCGGCCGCACCCGCGCCATCCAGCAGCCGGACGGCACCTGGCACATCGAGGGCGTCAAGCGGTTCATCACCTCGGGTGAGCACGACCTGAGCGACAACATCGTCCACTACGTGCTGGCCCGCCCGGTGGGCGTGGAGGGCGTCGGTGGCCCCGGCACCAAGGGCCTGTCCCTCTTCGTGGTGCCCAAGTTCCACTTCGACGAGACCACCGGTGAGCTGGGCGAGCGCAACGGCGTCTACGCGACCAACGTCGAGCACAAGATGGGCCTGAAGGTCTCCAACACCTGCGAGGTGACCTTCGGCGAGCACGGCGTACCCGCCAAGGGCTGGCTGCTCGGCGACAAGCACGACGGCATCCGGCAGATGTTCATGATCATCGAGTACGCCCGGATGATGGTCGGCACCAAGGCGATCGCCACCCTCTCGACCGGCTACCTCAACGCCCTGGAGTACGCGAAGAACCGGGTGCAGGGCGCCGACCTGGTCCAGCAGGCGGACAAGACCGCCCCGCGGGTCACCATCACCCACCACCCGGACGTCCGCCGCTCGCTGCTGCTGCAGAAGTCGTACGCCGAGGGTCTGCGCGCCCTGGTCCTCTACACCGCCACCTGGCAGGACAAGGTCGCCATCGCCGAGGCGTCCGGCGACGAGAAGGCCATCAAGCTGGCCAAGCGGGTCAACGACCTGCTGCTGCCGCTGGTCAAGGGCGTCGGTTCGGAGCGGGCGTACGAGCTGCTCGGCCACGAGGCCCTGCAGACCTTCGGCGGCTCCGGCTTCCTGCAGGACTACCCCCTGGAGCAGTACGTCCGGGACGCCAAGATCGACACCCTGTACGAGGGCACCACGGCCATCCAGAGCCTGGACCTGATCTTCCGCAAGATCGTCCGGGACAACGGCAAGGCGCTGATGGCGGTCGCCGGCGAGATCCAGGAGTTCATCTCCTCCGAGGCGGGCAACGGCCAGCTCAAGGAGGAGCGGCAGGCGCTCGGCAAGGCGCTCGCCGAGATCCAGAACATCCTCGGCACGCTGACCGGCTGGCTGGGCGAGGCGCAGGGCGGCGACACCCGCGCGCTCTACAAGGTCGGCCTGAGCAGCCGGCGGTTCCTGCTGGCCATCGGCGACCTGGTCGTCGGCTGGCTGCTGCAGAAGCAGGCCGACGTCGCGCTCAAGGCACTGGCCGGCGAGGTCTCCGCCACTGACAAGGCGTTCTACACCGGCAAGGTGGCCGCCGCCCGGTTCTTCGCCCGCGAGGTGCTGCCGCGCATCGGCGCCGACCGGCGGATCATCGAGGGCGCCGACCTCGACATCATGGACCTCCCGGAGGAGGCCTTCTGACCGTGCCACGGCACGCCTGAGCGGTTCCGGGTCGCACCACCCGGCGCTGACGTCGACGGCCGGTGGGGCAACCGCCCCGCCGGCCGTCGCTGGCTTCGCGGCCGAGACATTGGCTGAGCCCGGTCGGATAAGCCGGTGCCGTGGCGGGTAACCCGCCGTGACCACGAAAGGGAACGCCCAGAGCCACCGCACGGGGGAGTGCAGCGCACATGGGTGTAGGAAGCGGCATCTTTCTCATCGCGCTCGGCGCGATCATGACCTTCGCGATCAGGGCCAACGTCTGGTGGATAGACCTGCGCGCGGTCGGCTGGGTGTTCATCCTGGCCGGGCTGGCCGTGCTGCTGACCACCCTCTGGTTCTGGCAGGACCGGCGCAAGCGGGCCCGGACCCTCATCGTGGAGGAGAACCGGCTGTCCCATCCGACGGCGATGATGCCACCGCCGCCGGACCCCCCGCCGCCGACCGCGCCGCCGTCCTGACCCACGCCCGCCTGAGCACGTACGCCTGAGCCACCCGTCGCGCCCGACGGGTGGCTCAGCCGCGTGCGGTGTGCCGCTGCGCGACCGGCGCCCCGCCTCGGCCCCACTCCGTCCAGGCGGACACGCCGCGGTGCACCGCCAGCTCGGCGGTCCGTAAACCCTCCTCGTCCACCGTCTCCGGGTCGAGAAACGCGGACAGCAGCGAGACGCCCGGGTTGTGGGCGATCAGCAGCACGACCCGAGCTGCCGAGTCGGCGGTACGGACCAGCGCCAACAGTTCCTCGGGGTGGGCGTCGTACGCGCCGGGCTCGTAACGGACGGTCGGGCGGGGACCGGTCGGCCCTCCCTCCGGCGGCGAACCGGCCATCCCCATCGCCACCCCGTGCCAGGTCTGGCGGGTGCGCCGGGCGGTCGAGCAGATCACCACGTCGGGCAGCAGATCGTGGTGGGCCAGCCACGCGCCGGCCGCCGCCGCGTCGGCGTCCCCGCGGGCGCTGAGCGGGCGCTCGGCGTCGTCCGTACCCTCGCTGCCCTGCTCGGCCTTCGCGTGCCGGAGCAACACCAGTGTCCGCGTCTCGGCGTGGCTGTCCGTCATACCACCAGCTTGCCCGATTGGCGATCTTCCTGCCGGGGTAAGTCCAGGGATGCCGCACCCCTACCAACGGCCGCGGCGGACCGTACGCCAGGTTAGAGCCGAGGAGCGAGACATGGGCATTGGTGGCAGCATCTTCCTGATCGCGCTGGGCGCGATCTTCGCATTCGCCGTGGAGGCCGACCTGGGTTGGCTGAACCTGGCCGTGGTCGGTTGGGTGTTGATGCTCGCCGGTGTCGCCGGCCTGCTCGCCACCCTCTACTTCTGGAACAACCGCCGCCGCACAGTGGTCGCCGCCCCGGTCCGCGAGGAGCGCGTGGTGGCCGACCGGGTGGTGCCGGTCCAGGACGACCAGGTCATGCGGGAGTACCGCGAGGTGCGTCGGCCGGGTCGCCCCGTCTGATCCCTCGCTCGCACACTCCGGGGTCCCGCAGCGTGGCGGGGCCCCGGCTCGCGTGTGTGGGGGTCTGCCTCAGGCGAACAGTGCGAAGTAGATCGCGATGTGGTGGCACAGCGCCGCCAGCAGCGTGCACGCGTGGAAGAACTCGTGGTGGCCGAAGACGGTGGGCCACGGGTTGGGGCGGCGCAGCGCGTAGAACACCGCGCCGACGCTGTAGATGGCACCACCGACGATCAGCAGGACCAACGCCGTGACGCCGCCGCCGTGCAGGATGTCCGGCAGCATGGCGACCGCGACCCAGCCGAGCGCCAGGTAGAGCGGCGCGGAGACCCAGCGCGGCGCGTGCGGCCAGACCAGCTTCAGCGCCACACCACCCAGGGCCCCACCCCAGACCAGGGCCAGCATGATGGTGGCCTGCTGGGTCGAGAGCAGCATGACGCAGAGCGGGGTGTACGTGCCGGCGATGAACACGAAGATCATGCAGTGGTCCAGCCGGCGCATCACCTGGTAGCCGCGCTCCGACCACACCCGACGGTGGTACAGGGCGCTCGTGCCGAACAGCCCGCAGACCGTCAGGCTGTAGATGACACAGCTCACCAGGGGTGCCCAGCCCGGTCGGGTGGCGGCGATCGAGCAGAGCACGATCCCGCCGACCACGGCGACGAAGAAGGCGTACGTGTGCAGCCAGCCGCGCATCCGGGGCTTACCGATGTCGACCGGCTTCAGGCGAAGCGGGGCGGAGGTGGTCACGACATCAGGTTACGGCACCGTAGGTTACTTTCAAGTAGTCAGGCCGGTGACACCGAGCACCGTCACCGTTAACACCGGGTCGGCACGGCATCGGCGAGGATGAGCGGATGCGGATCCGACCCGCCGGTGCGCACGCCCTGCTGCTCGACTGCACCGCCCCGGCCGACATTCCCGAGGCGGCCCTGGTCGAAGCGTGGCGGGCCGAGTTGTGGCGCCGCCGCGAGCAGGGTGACCTGAACGCGGTCGAGATCGTGCCGGCGGCCCGCACCGTTCTGCTCGACGGCCTGCCCGACCCCACCGCCACCGCCGACCTGCTGTCCCGCTGGGCGCCGGCGGTCACCGCCGCGGCTGCTGCCACTGAGCGCGACGGCGTCGCGGCCGGCGCCACTGAGGACGACGGCGTCGCGGCCGGCGCCGGGGGCGGCGACACGACAATCGGCGGCGGCCACGGCGCGGAGGTCGTCGTTCCGGTCGAGTTCGACGGGCCGGACCTGCCGGTCGTCGCCGGCCACTGGGGCGTCGACGTGTCGGCCGTGCTGCGCCGCCTGACCAGCACCCGGTTCCGGGTGGCGTTCTGCGGGTTCGCCCCCGGTTTTCCCTACCTGACCGGGCTCCCCGCCGACCTGGCGCTGCCCCGGCTGCCCACTCCCCGCCCCCGGGTGCCGGCCGGCTCGGTCGCCCTCGCCGGCCCGTACGCCGGCATCTACCCCAGCGCGTCCCCCGGCGGCTGGCTGCTGGTCGGCCGGACCGACCTGCCCCTCTTCGACGTCGACGGCGACCCGCCCGCCCGGCTCGGTCCCGGCACCCGCGTCCGCATGGTGGCGACGACGTGACCCGGCCCGCCGAGATCGAGGTGCTCCGCGCGGGCGCCCTCACCACCGTGCAGGATCTGGGCCGGCCCGGCTGGGCGCACCTCGGCGTACCCCGCTCCGGCGCTCTCGACCCGACCGCCCTGCGGCTCGCCAACCGGCTGGTCGGCAACGCCGAACAGGCCGCCGGCCTGGAAATCACCCTGACCGGCTGCACACTGCGGCTGACCCACGCCGCCACCGTGGCGCTCACCGGTGCCGAGGTGGCGGTCCGCGCCGGGGACCGGCCGGGCGACATTGGCCGCCCGCTCACCGTGCCGGCCGGGACCGTGCTGCGCGTCGGCCCCGCCCGTCGGGGCGTACGGAGCTGGCTCGCCGTGGCCGGCGGGATCGACGTGCCGCCGGTGCTCGGCAGCCGCGCCACCGACACCCTCGCCGGGCTCGGCCCGCCCGTGCTGCGCGACGGCGACCGGCTGCCGCTGGGCGTGCCGCCGGCCGAACCCGCGCCGGTGGACGTGACCATCGGCCCGGCACCCGCGCCCGAACTGCACCTGAGCGTGCGCCTCGGCCCCCGCGACGACTGGTTCACCCCGAGCGCGCTCGACCTGCTGTTCGGCACCGCGTACACCGTCAGCCCGGTCAGCAACCGGGTCGGAGCGCGGCTCGCCGGCGCGGCCCTGCCCCGCGCGGTCGCCGGCGAACTGCCCAGCGAGGGCATCGTGCTCGGCGCGGTACAGGTGCCGGCGGACGGCCAACCCCTGATCTTCCTCGCCGACCATCCGACCACCGGCGGTTACCCGGTCATCGGGGTGGTCACCGACGTGACCCCGCTCGCGCAGGCCCGGCCAGGTACTACCGTCAGATTTCATGGACCTCAACGCTGACCTGGGCGAAGGATTCGGCATCTGGCGGCTCGGTGACGACGACGCGCTGCTGGGCCTGGTGACCTCCGCCAACGTGGCCTGTGGCTTCCATGGCGGTGACCCGTCCACCATGCGGCGGGTCTGCGAGGGCGCGGCGAAGCGCGGCGTCGCGGTGGGCGCGCAGGTCGGCTACCGGGACCTGGCCGGCTTCGGCCGGCGGCACATCGCGTACGACTTCGCCGAGCTGCGCGACGAGATCACCTACCAGTTGGGCGCGCTGGACGCCTTCTGCCGGCTGTTCGGCACCCGGGTCCGCTACCTCAAGCCGCACGGGGCGCTCTACCACGCGGCCGCCACCGACGAGTCCCAGGCGGCGGCGGTGGTCGCCGCCGTCGGCGGCCACGACCCCGAACTGCCCGTGCTCTGCCTACCCGGCTCGACGCTCGCCCAGCTCGCCGTCGGCGCGGGCCTACCCGTGGTCGCCGAGGCCTTCGCCGACCGCGGCTACCTGCCCAACGGGTCGCTGGTGCCGCGCGGCGCACCCGGCGCGCTGATCACCGATCCGGAGGAGGTGGCCACCCGGGCGGTACGGATGGCCACCGAACGGACCGTCGTCGCGGTGGACGGCACCGTGATCCCCTGCCCGGTGGAGTCGATCTGCGTACACGGGGACACACCGGGGGCGGTCTCCGCCACCGAGCTGGTCCGCGCCTCCCTGATCGACGCCGACGTCCCGCTCGCCCCGTTCGCCGCTTAGGCGTCCAGGCCGCGCAGGACCAGCGGAAGCCGGGACGCCGCGCCGTCGACCACCCGCACCGGGACGCCCCAGTCCTGCCGGGTCAGGTGGCAGGCCGCGTGCTCGACGTCCGCGTCGCAGGTCGCCGCCTGGGCGGTCACCTGGAGCACCCCGCCGGTCGCCTCGCTGTTGAGCACCAGCCGACGGGACAGCTCGGTGCCGGTGCCGGCGCCCTCCACCAGCAGCTCCGGTGGGGAGGCGGACACCACCAGCCGGGTCGACGGCCCGAACGTCTCGTCCAGCTTCTGCCCCGGCGCGGGCGTGAAGACGATGTCCAGGATGACCTCGCCCGCCGCCACGTCGGTCGGCTTGCGCTCGGTGCGGTGCCGGGGGCCGTCCACGGTGCTCGCGCCGGCCGCCGACAACGCGCCGGGCGCCAGCCGGGTCAGGCGGTGCGCGGCGGACTCCACTACCAGCACCTCACCGGCCGGGGTGAGCACCAGGTCACTCGGCTCGGCCAGCCCGTCCGCGACCGTGGACACCTGGCCGGTGGCGGGGTCGAAGCGGCGCACCGCGCCGTTGTAGGTGTCCGCGATCAGCACCGAGCCGTCCGGCAGCGCGCACACCCCCAGCGGGTGCTGGAGCAGCGCCGACTCGGCCGGCCCGTCCACGTGCCCGAAGTCGAAGAGCCCCTGCCCGACGGCGGTGCCCAGCACCCCGTTCTCGACGTACCGGACGGAACTGGTCTCGCTGTCGGCGATCCAGAGCCGGGCGCCGTCGGCGGAGACGGACAGCCCCGACGGCTGCGCCATCCACGCCTCGGCCAGCGGGCCGTCGCGCAGCGCCTCCACGGTGGTGCCCGCGTACATGCCGGCGGTCCGCTTGATCGGGTCGAACCACCAGAGCTGGTGGATGCCCGCCATCGCGATGATCAGCTTGTCGTCGTACCAGGCCAGGTCCCACGGTGAGGACAGGTCCACGGAGAGCGCGTCGTGCGCGTGGTCGTCGACCGAGGCACGCCACTGCCGGCCGCTGCCGGCCACGGTGACCACCTCGCCGGACTCCAGCCGTACGCCGCGCAGCAGGTGGTTGACGGTGTCGGCGACCACCAGGTCGTAGCCGGCCACCTCGGCGACGTGCGTGGGCAGCAGGCAGAGGCCCTGCGGCTCGGAGAAGGTCGCCGCCTCGGCCGGCCCGTCGGCCCGACCCCGCTCGCCCGAGCCGATGCGGCGAACCGGCGTCTCGCCGTCCGGAGCCACCTCGACCAGGGAGTGCCGGGCCGAGTCCGAGACCAGCAGGTTGCCGTCCGGCAGCAGCACCGCCTTGCCCGGGAAGCGCAGCGCGGTCTCC
The DNA here is from genome assembly GCF_040608295.1 of Micromonospora sp. NPDC005197. NCBI lineage: Bacteria > Bacillati > Actinomycetota > Actinomycetes > Micromonosporales > Micromonosporaceae > Micromonospora > Micromonospora sp. NPDC005197. The sequence continues at coordinate 128,011 of NZ_JBEXHY010000005.1, forward strand.
GGGGCCGGCGGCGGAACGTACGGACCGGTGCCCCGGTGCAGGGTGCCCTTCGCCTCGTGGGTGGCGATCAGCTCGTCGATCAGCCGGGCCAGCCCTTCGGCGTGGCCCTCGCCGGCCATGGTGGCCACCACGTAACCCTCCGGGTCGATCACCGACAGGGTCGGCCAGGCGCGGGCCGCGTACTGCTGCCACATGTCCAGCTCGGGGTCATCGAGTACGGGGTGGTGCACGCCGTACCGCTCGACGGCGGCGGCCAGCGCGTCGGGGTCCTTCTCGTGCTCGAACTTCGGCGAGTGCACGCCGATCACGACGAGCACGTCGCCGTACTTCTCCTCCAGCGGCCGCAGCTCGTCGAGCACGTGCAGGCAGTTGATGCAGCAGAAGGTCCAGAAATCTAAGATGACGCAACGACCTCGAAGATCCTGCAATGTCAGGTTTTGTCCACCCGTGTTAAGCCACTGCCGGCCCCGTAGTTCCGGCGCACGTACACGCGCTGTCGTTGCCATGCCTGTCAGCCTGCCACGGCGAGGCCTTCCGTATCGGTCGTCGTGACCCGGACGACAGAAAGCGTCGAGGCGTCTTAGCCCGAGCCGCCTTCATTGCGTTCCTGACGCCTCGCGGCGTACTCGCGGACCTCGGCTGCATCCCAGATTCGGCTGACGGTCAACGTCTCCATCGAGGCCGGGAAGCCGACGGCGCGGGGTGCCGGCTGACGTCATCTTCGACATGAGCATCTTCGACGACCCTGAGGCACAGCGACTCGCCGAGATCATGGCAGAAGAGTCCGCCTAGCCCCACGACAACGACGAAGCGCCGCGCCTTCCGGCACTGCCGCGTTGCGTTCAAGCTGTTGATGACCCTGGGAACCATCGGGCGGTCATCCCGCTGGTCCGCCAGTTCGGACCGTCCCGGTAGGACTTAACAGGGCTCTCTCGGCGGGTGTCTACATCGACCTGGGTGACCGACATTGCACGGGGCGCGCCTGGCTTGGGCCGGGACTGGATGCGCCACTACAGTCCGAGGAATGCCGGACATGGTGCAGCCCCAGGTCAAGTTGATCGCGTGGACCCGATTCGCGGCCTCGGACGACGTGCCGGCGTCGACCGACGCCGAAGGCGGCCGGGACGCCGGCTAGTACGACGACGGCACCCGCGCCAACGGGTGCCGTCGTGAGCAGCACTCGCGTCAACGAGTGCAGGTAACGAGATCACCAAGCCCTTCCGACGAAGAAGAAACAAGGAGGCTCGCCTGTGAGCAGAGTACGTCGTAACACGGATGAGGTTAAGAAGGCCCCTGGAAACCGTGACGTGTCGCCCAGAGGTCTTGCGCTGCTGGTGGCGGCCGTTCTTGCTGGCTACATGGTCATGGAGAACCCGAAGGCCGCTACCCCGGCCCTCGTTGCCGTGGGCGTTCTCACGGTCCTGAACCAGCTTGTCCGGCGGGATCGGGACCCGGACCAGGAGTAGACCCTGAGTGAAGCCCTCGGTCGACCGGATCACCCCGGCGGACGAGGGCTTCACCTTGTTCGACGTCGGCAGCCCGCCGCCAAAAAGCCGAGGCCCAGCGGCTTGCGGAGATCGCGGCCGAAAACGCGTCATAGCGTGTAAACGCCGAAGCGCCCCGTCCCGGCAGACGCCAGGACGGGGCTTTCACGTTTGCAATGGCTTGAATGAACCTCTACTCGACCTAGTCCCGGCTCGTAGCCGACTTGTCACGGTGCGATACGCTGCCAGCAGCGAGAGGAGTAAGACACCGTGCGATCTGTCTTCGATCGGTGAGGTTGCGGCGTGGATCGGCTTGGCCCTATTAGGTGGGGTAGCCGGCAACGCCGCCTATGACACTCTCAAATATTTTGCTCGCCGCTATGCGCGCAGACGTGATCTGCCCCGTTGGTCGCCACCGGATTATCCGCAGGCACGACGGCAACGTGGTGGCGGGCGGATAAAGGGCAACCGTTGGAACTCTGCGCGCAACGCTGCCGGGTCGGGCCCGAGGCCCAGCGACTCGCGGAGAACGCGCCATAGCGTGTAAACGCAGAAACCCCTCGCCGCCGGATACGGTCCGGCGGCGAGGGTTTCTCGCTCGCGACGCACCGCCTACAATCGGTCAGATGCACTGATGCAGGAGGATAATTTGCACAACGGTGAGGACGAGGAGCTTCGTCGCATCCGCGAAAATCTTCTCGGTCGTCGCGCCGATCCTGACCCACAAGTCGCCGATATCGGCGCGATGGCGGATCTGGCGTTGAAGAAGTACGACGATCTTGAGTCGGGCCTGCGCGCGCTTGGCCTCAATCGTCGTGAGCGCGAGGACTTGCTTCGTCGTGGGACCAGCCCGAGGCCCCGCAGCGGTGACCGCGACCGCACTACCGCTCTGAAGCGCATTCGGTACTACATCGACGAACAGGTTGACTGGACGAAGACCAGCGCCAACCGGATCGAGGTCCTTGCGACGTGGGCTGTTCTGTCGAATTATGACGTCGACAAGGTCAAGGAGTGGTTCAGCAAGGGCGTCGATCCGCTGAGCTTCGCCGAGGTGTTCGAACTCGGAAAGAACGACTTTCGACCCCAAGACCTCTTCACCGAGATCAGCGGTAAGACGGTCGCGCAGCATCTGCGGGAGGGCAGTTCGGTGCAGTGGTGCCTTCACGCTCTGCATTTCGCGCGGCAGCATGAGGCGTCGATGCGGAACGAGCGGCCGTAGCGCCTCGCGAAGTAGCCTGAGGGGTCACTCTCGGGCGTCACTGTGCATGATATCGGGGAGCGTCTATATAACCTCGCTGCCCGTACGGTGCCTGAGACGCTATGCCGCTTCGGTGTGGGGAAGAGGTCAAGGGGGGCCCTCCCCCCAGGGTCACGGTCAGTAACCCTCACGCTGAGTCAGTCGCGACTCGCGACGCTCGCGGCGAGGACGCGACGTGCAGGACGTCCAGGTCAGGAGGTGGGCCGGGACGGGCCGGCGTGCGCCGACATAGGCGAGGGCCCCCGGGTTTCCCGAGGGCCCTCCGTCCGTGTCGCTAGTAGGGCTGGCGAACCTGTCGGACCACGTCGGTCGGATCGAAGTCGTACAGGCCCTGATCGGCCGGGGCCCGGCCAGACACCGGGGCGAGCCTCGGGGCTTCCGGCTGAACCTCGGCCTCGGCGGCGAGGAGTGTCGACCGCTCGACGGTCAGGCGGCGGGCGTCCCGCTGGATCTCGGCGGCGGTGTCCCCCTTGATCATCGCGGCCAGGGCGTCACCGAGGCCATAACGCCGAGCGGCGTCGGCGACGAGCCAATCTCGGTCCGCCCGGGGTTGCGGCTCAGCCTTTGCCCGCTCGGCCTCCTGAGCAGCCGTCACGGCTCGCGCGACCTTGTCGGCTGTCACGTCACGCCCCCTTGAAGAAGGCGACGGGCGACACGCCGGGCGTGGTGTCCGGCCGGTCCCTGGCGAGCCGGTCGCGGACGGCGTCGACCGGGTCCGTCCCGGTTGGCCACGGGGCCGCGAAGTTCTCGACTGCCAGAGCGTCGACCAGGACGCGGAGGGCGGCCACCCCGCGCTTACCGGCGTCCTCGTGCCGGTCAACCTCGCGCGAGTAAAACCCCTGGGCGACCATGAACGCGGCGTTATCGCGGTTCTGGCGCAGGTAGGCCCGACTCGGTTCCCAGCCCTGGGCGGCGGCCAGGCGGTCGGACGTCTCGCACGTCCGCGCGGCGTACGCCCGTTCGTGCGTCTCGATCAGGTCGCCGACTTCGGCCAAGACCTCGGCCAGCTTCGGCCGCACGGCCTCGGCCATGGCGCGCTGGCGGTCGGCGGCGAAGCGGGCGACCTCGGCCCCGACCTTCCGGCATTCGGCGTTCACCGCCTCGGCGGCCCTGGCTTCGGCCTTGACCGCCTCGCCAGCGACGCGGGCCAGAAGTTCGGCCTTCGCCTCGTACGGGGCCGGCGTGGGGCGCGACTCAATCTTCGCGGGGATCTTGGCACCCGCCGCGATCTTCTTCGCAGTCTCAGCCTGTGCCCGCTCCCACGCGCCGAGGTCGACGCGGTAGGCGTCCTCGGCGTCCTGGTAGGCGTCCTGCGCGTCCTCGCGGCGGCGGGTCGCCGCGTCCAGGGCGGCGACGGCGGCGGCCAGGGCGGCGAACTCGGGCCGGTCGAACGACTCAGGAAAAAGCGGATACCGGGGCCGGGGCGCTTCCGACGCGCCGCTCATGTTGGCGAGGATGCGCCGGGTATCCGCGCCAGTAAGCTCGGTCCCTTTGCGGACCTCGGCCGTCGGTTCGTCGCCCCGGGCTGCGGCGGCGACGGCGTTCGGGTCGAATGGCTGGGCTGCGGTCGTCATGGGCTCTCTTCCGTACGGTAAGACCCCCGCCAGACGTGTTCTGGCGGGGGATCAGGGGCGGGCGGTAGTTGGCCGGGTCGGCTTAGTTCCGGTCGTTCTAGGGCTTGCCCTCGGGGGTTGACGGGTCGGTCTCGCCGGGGGCCGCGACCAGCCGGAAATACAACCGACGACCGCCAGGGCCGAGCGTGCTGCGGCGGACGGCGATCCCGAGTGCGCCGAGGTCCGATCGGGCCCAGCGGACGAACGATCCGGCGGAGGTCGCGCTGACGGCGGCCGGGCTTTCGGGGATCTCGCGGAGGAACAAATCGTGTAACTGGCCGACGGTGGCGTGGTATTCGCCGCGTCGGCGTAGGACCTGCTCGGCGATGACGCGAGCGACGGCCGGGTCGGGCGGTTCGTAGGGCATGGGCGCGGCTTTCCTGACGGGACGGGTGTCGGGGGCGGTATCGACCCGGACCAAGCCCGTCGCGGGGAGAGACACCCGGCGGGCCCCGACCACAGGCCAGCCGTACCCGGGTGACTTCGGATACGGCTGGCTACGTCGACCGGACCACCTCTGACGGTCGACGCGGGGTACGCGAACGCCCCGAGGTCGCCGACATCGGCGGGCCGGGGGCGTCGAGGTGTTGCGGCTATGCGGCCCGGCGGGCGCGATGCGCGGCGAGGTCGACAACATTTGCGGCGCCGCTAATCGCGGGGGTGGTCACCGCGGAATTAGTGGCGGTGGCGGCCTGGCGCTCGGCGAGAAGGTCGGCGAGGCCGTCGAGGGCGTGGGTACGCCACTCAACGGTTAGGCGGTCCACGATCGCGGCGGCGAGGTCTCGGCGTTGCTTGCGGTCCATCGGCGTTGCCTCCTGGGAAACGACGAACACGGGGCCGCTGGCTCGCCGCTTGCGAGGTCCGCAAACCGCCTCGGCCAGCTTGTAAAAGTGAGTGCGGCCTACCGGCGTCGCGCCGGCCCGCTCAGCCGAGGCGACGTAGGCGCGGTAGACGTCGGCCGCCGGGTGCGCGCCGGGACCTGTCTGGTCGCGCCAGGTAGCGAACCACTGGGCGGCCACGACGGACGGGGCACGCGGGACCCGGCGGGCCCGGTCATACTCGCGGCGCTGCTCGGCCGTCCAGCCGGCGGCCGGGCGCTCCGGTTCGCCGTCGCGGAACAGTGTCAGGCCGGCGTCGTCCAGCGCGGGAAGCTCGGCGACGACCGCTCGGGCGACCGCCCGCGCCCACGGGGACCGCACCCCGAACGCGGCCAGGGCGCGCGAGTCACGGACGGCGCGGGCTACATCGGACGACGTCGAGGGCGGGGCGTCCGGGAGGTGCGTCACGACCAGGGCGACGCGGCCGGCGAAATCGTCGGCCGACAGGTAATCGGCGCGGACCGGGTCGGCGGCGCTGCGCTGGGCAACCGTGCGGCGCTCGACGGTGTCTGTGTCGTACTCGGCCACGGTCACGCGCTGGACGTAGCCCCTAGTGAACATCGGGGCCAGGGCCTGGCCGAGGCGTACGGCGTCGAGGGGCTGAACGTCGGGCCGCCGTAGGAGGTTCGAGTAAGCGGGATCAGCCAGCCGGGGCCGGGGCGCGTAGTAGTCGTGAGCGATGGCGGCCAAGTGGGCCGCCGGGGTTGGTGGCGGGTCCTGGTCGGACACGTCAACTCCTCGGGGTCAGCGCCGGGAAGGCGGGGCGTTCACTCTGTGAGTGGGCCAGGGGGATGCCAGGTGTTCAGCCGGGCGGGGGCCGGGCGACGTCCAGGGCGAGTGATGGTTGTTGCAAACGGGCTAGGTTTCGTCATTCCTATATCTCTCTTCTAGTTCTTCTCCTCCTCCTCCAAAGAAGAGATAAGGGAGTGACGAAACCTAGCCATGTTGCAACAACCATCACTCGGCCTTCGGCCCGTTCCCGGCGTCCTCCCGGCGGCCCTGGAAAGCCGAGAGCCCGCCGGGCCCCACGCGGGGACTCGACGGGCTCTCGGCGGCGCTAGGCGGCGGTGTCGGCCAGGTCGGCGACGACAACCGCCGGGCTTGGTGGATCGGGGCCGGCTTCAGACACGGGCGGGGCCTCCTGAGCATCGTGTCTCTTGCGGACACAGGAGGAGTGGGCCAGGGATGCGCCAGGTGTTCACGGAAAAATGAGACCCGCCCCGGGGCCGTCCTCCACGGGGGAAGAGGACGGACCCAGGGCGGGCGATCGGGGAGGTCGGCTACCGGCGTTCAGCCCAGCCGACGAAGCGCGGGGTCAGGTCCGGCAGGGTGGCGTCCGGGTTGAGCTTCGTCAGGTCGGCCGTCGCCTCCTCCTGAACCTTCGCCATGTGCACCAGTAGGCCCGGCCGATCCTCGCGGAACTTGCCGAGGAGGCGCAGCTTCGCGGCCGAACAGGGCCACAGGATGCCGCAGGCAGGGCAACGCCACGAAGGACGCAAGGGGAGGTGATCTGCGAGACGCACCATCAGCCGACCCGTACCGGCGTGCGGACCACCGGGCGGCGGGAAGTCTTCCGGACGACCGGGGGCGAGTCCTGCCAGATCAGGCCGGCGGGCATCACGAACAGGGACCGGCACGCGACCGCGTCCCCGCTCGCGGCCAGCTCGTAGCCGTCCAGCCAGAGCCAACCGTCGTACGTCGGCCAGTCGAGTATCCGAATCACGCGCACGGTGATCGGGCGCATGAACTGCACACTCGCGGCGCGGGTCAGGCGCAAGACGTCGCCCGTCTGCGGCTTCCGGGCGGTCCCGGTCATGCGGCGGCCCTCCAACGGCGGTCAGGAACGCGGTTACGGCGGCTCACCGGCCAGATAGGGACGATCGTCCCCGGCGGCCAAGGAATCGGCGGTGGCGTCGCCGGTTCAGGCTTCGGGTCGGGCTTCGGCTCAGGCGGCTTGTCCGGCACGTCGCTCCCCCTGCTCGTAGCTCTGGGAAGGGGGCCCGGCCTCGGTGCTCGCCGTCGGTTCGGCCGGGCCCCCGGTTACGAACGCGACCGCCGGGTCTCGGGTCCCTACCGGCCGCGCCGTCTACCTAGCACCCTGCAATCAGGGGACTACGCTCGGAAGGAGGTCGATGCTTTCAAGGGCTTTCATCAGGGGGACGTGTGGACGATCTCGGCGCGCAGTTGCGGCAAGCTCGTACCGAGGCCGGCGTCTCGCTTGCCTCGGTTGCTGCCCGGTCGTGCTACTCGGCTTCACACCTGAGCAACGTCGAAGCCGGACGCCGGACCGCGACTCCTGACATCGTGCTCGCCTACGCGCGGGCGCTTGGGGAGGGTGACGTGAACCGTCGACAGGTGCTCGGGCTCGCGGCCGGCGTCGTCGGCCCGGTCGTAGCGGGCGAGCTAATCCGGGCTGGGTTTAGCGCGGCGCTCGATGGGCGAGGGGCCGAAGAGGACTGGCGCGAGCGAGTCGACCAGTACGGGCGGGACTACATGGCCGTAGGCGCGGCGGTGCTTCAGGCCCGCCTCGCGAGTGACCTCGTAATTCTTCAGCAGCACCTCGACACGCCCCGCATGTGGACGCACGCCGCGCGGGCGCTCGTGACCTACGGCAAGACCACGTCCAACCCGGCCGAGGCGATCCGCTGGTACGACCTCGCCGCGACGGCCGCCGACCGCGCCGACGATCTCGGCATGCGTGTCTGGGTACGCGGGCGAGCCGCTATCGCCCTCGCCTACGAAGGGGCGTCACTGCCGACCGCCCGGCGCTACGCCGACCAGGCCATCGCCTTATCTGACCGGCCGTCACTCGGGCGCGTACAAGCCCTTATGGCACAGGCGCACGTCGCGGCCGGACGCGGCGACGAGGCCGGGGCCATCTTGCAGGACACCGAGGCCCGGCGGGTCTTCGATCACGTCGCGTCGCCCGACGGCGAAGTCTCCGACACCGCCGTACCGCCATGGCGCATGGCGACCTTCCGCAGCATGTTGTACGCCCGCCTCGGACTGCTCGGGCCGGGCAACGAAGCGCAGCAGGAAGCCGACCGGACGCGGCCGGCGGGCCTGCCTCGCTTCGCGACGCACATCGAGCTACACCGGGGACTGACGATGGCGAAGGCCGGCGATAAGACCAGCGGCGTCGCCTACGCACGTCGGGCATGGGAAGCGCTGTCGGCCGAGCGCCGATCGCAAAGCCTCGCCCTGATGCTTCGCGAAGTCGAGCGTGCCTGACGACACGCCGGCACGCCACAGCGCTATTGATGCCCGAATCCGAGAACTATGCACGGCATTCGGATGAGTGGCGTTCACCCGAACGGCCAACAGGAACGTAAGTGACGGTGAGCGCGGGTCCGTTTCGGTAAGGAGCGGTAAGAGGCCGTCGCCAACGCACATGCCGCAGCGCGAGCTACAGCGCTCACGGGGCCGCAGGACACTGACCCTCGCTCGCCGTACCGTTCCCGGCGTGACGAGCGAAGAGCAGACCAGCAGCGCGCCGCGCGACCGGCACGGCCTGATCCTCGAATACCTCCGGACGGCCCCGGCCTTTCTCGGCGGCCTCGCCGGCTTGCTTGGCGCATTGACAGCACTTCTCGCTCTGCTAGTCCAATGACGGCCGGCAATCCAAGAAAGACGACCAGGGCGCGAAGCCGGCGTCACACGGCCGCAGCACTTCGTACCCGGCTGACACTGGCCCGTCCGGCGTCAGCGTCACTCGCCGGACCAGGATCGCGCCGTCAGGCATACGGCGCGGCATCGGACCTGGCGGCGGTCAAGGCCGGGTCCATCGGATGTTCTCGCCAGGGCATCAAGTCTCGACGTCGGGGGCCGACCGGCGTGTGTCCGGTCGGCCCCGGCGGGCGGGTCAGGCGGTAACCAGTGCCGTCGGGCGGGCCGCCTGGCGGCGGCGTGGCGGCACGGTGGCGGCGGGCATATACCGGCGGGCGGTACGTTCGGAGACGCCCAGGCGGGCCGCCACCTGAGCAGGCGTCGCGCCCGCCGTCTCGGCCAGGACCGCCGACACCCTGGCGGCGGTCTTCGGCGGTGCCGCCACTAGATCGGGCGCGGCCGGCGGGATGTCAACACGGGCTACGAGCGGCAACATCCCAACGCCGGACGAGATGACCGGCGGGCGATGCCGGGGCGGCGCAAGGACGGTCGGCGCGGAGGTACCGGGAGGACTAGGGACGGCCTCAACTTGGCGAGGGGTACCTCCGGTAGGGATCGCCTCGGCCGACGCGTCTGCGGTCCTCTCTTGAGGGTCATGAGCGATCGCGGGCGTCCGGGCAAAGACGAGTTTCACCAATGCCATGAAGGCGAGCGCGGGCACGGCCGACAGCAGCCAGCCCGATACGCCCGGCTTCGCCACGGCGAGCTGAGCGGCCAGTGAAAGGCACGCCGCCCCGACCAGCAGGGCGAGGGGGTACCCCGTCGGCGAACCCGCCCGACGCCGCCTCCGGATTTCCAGCAGCGACGCCACGGGGACCAACTCGGATACACAGGCGTTGACCCAGCCGAAGGCGTTCGGCGTCCCGTCAGGGCTGTTCGCCATCGTCCAGGCGTGTACGTGGCTAAAGCTCGCCCAGCCGGCCGCAGCGCCGACAACGAGCAGGATCAGGACCAGCAATGCGCCCTCGGCGCGTTCGGTGCGGCTCATGCGACGGCCAGACGACGCAGGTATGCCGAAACGTCGGCCAGAGCCACGACGGGCACGCCGTGAAGCGCGGCGTACACCGGCTCGGCAAACCCTTCGGCCCCGGGGAGAATCACGACGACGTCAGCGGCGCGGGCGGCGTCCATGTCGTCGGCGACCAGGGCGACGAGGTCGTCAGCGTCAGCCGGATCAGTGGCGGTCGCGGTGACGACCAGGTAGCCGGCGTCCAGCAGGGCGGCCACGGCGGCGGCGAGGGCGTCGGCGGCTACGGCGGGAGCGGCGACATAGGCGCGGGGTCAGTAGGGTTGAACACAGCGAACCTCCTGGGGTTCGTTAGGGCCCTGGTCGGCGGCGGAATCGCTCGGCCGGGGCCTGTCATATGCGGTTGTGGTGTCTGGTCTCAGGCGTCGGCGGACACAGGCTCGGGCTCGTCGGCCCAGGTGAAGCGCAGACGCGCGGCGGGGTCGAACCGGTAGCCTCGGCGACCCTCGGCGGGCGTGATCGTTATGGCGTTCAGGGCCAGGCCGAGAAGGTCGCGCCGGTCGGCGAGAGTGGCGGCGTCCCAAGCTTCGCGAGCTAGCACCGGATCAAGTAGCGGGCTAATGTCCGCCTCGGGCAACGGGAACTCGGCGAGGTTGCGACGCAGCCCGGCGACACGGACGGTCAGCCGTTCGTGCAAACGGGCCCAGCGCTGGACCGCCTCGGGGCCGACGAACTCGCCGCGCAGGTATCGGGCGTCTTCGAGGTCGACCAGGGTGGCGTTAGCGTCGTCCAGGGCGGCTGTGATGGTTGTGCGCTCGCGGATGACGGCGGGGTCGTGGCGGGCGACCCATCGTTCAGCAACGGCGTCTAGCAGTGGGTCGCCGGGCTCGGTCGCGGCGAGGCGGTTGACGAACGAATCGACCACGGCGCGGTCTACGGCGGCGATAAAGGCCGTGGTGTGCGCCGGACAGGGACGGCCGAGGCGGCGAGCCTGACAGACGTACGACTTGCCGGCGGCTGACATGCGCCCGCCGCAGCCCCCGCACCGCAGATAGCCGGTCAACAAGTGCGATACCTCGGCCCGGACCCCGCGATTGCGTCCCGTCCGATCGGCGGCGGCGCGACCTTCGAGGAGGCGCACAGCCTGTAGTTGCTCGGCCGGCGTGACGATCCCTCGGCCGACCTCGACGGCCTCGCCGGTCTCCGGGTCGCGCCACGGAACGACCTTCGCCGTGTACTTCCCGTTGCGTTTGATCGTCTCCGGGAGTAGTCCGGCGAACGCGGGGGACTTGAGCAGAGTCGATAGCGTCCCGACGGCCCAACTACCGCCGCGCGGAGCGGGGATCTCCCGGGCGTTGAGGTCGCGCGCGATCCTCACCAGCGGTTCGCCGGATAGGGCCCGGTCGGCGATCTCGCGGGCGGTCGGCGCGGTGCGTGGGTCGTGGTCTAGCCGGCCGTCTTCGCCGACGGCCAGGCCGTACGGCGGCTGTCCCCCGATCCATCGGCCGAGAGTGCGAAGGTGAGCCTTCGCACTGGCGACGCGAAGGCCGATGTTCGCGGATTCGCTGCGGGCGACCTCGGACAGGAGGGCGAGCACGAGCCGGGCCTGAGAGTGCGACGTGTCGAGGCCGTCCTGTACGAAGACGATCCGCCCGCCGACCTTCTCGACGTCGTCAAGGACTTGGCCGACCTGGCCCATGCCACGCCGGGACAGGCGGTCAACCTTCCAGACGACCAGCGTTCCGACGGTGCCAGTCGTGAGGGCAGACACGGCGGCGTCGAACCCGGCGCGGTCGACGGCCTTATAGCCGGACCGGCCCCGGTCGATGTGGACGGTACGGACCTCTAGCCCGGCGCGTACGGCCCAGGCCCGACAGTCGGCCTCTTGGCGCTCGATTGCGGTCTTTCCCTCACGGTCGAGGGACAGGCGTAGGTAGAGATCGGCGAGGTGTTCGTGATGGGACATGGCGAGGACGCTAGGGCCTCGGCACGTGAGTTACAAGCTTCTTCTAGGACATCCAGAAATCAGCGAGGACGATCTTGCCGCGCAGATCCTGCAAGGTCAGGTCCTTGCCGCCGGTGTTGAGCCACTGCCGGCCCCGTAGTTCGGGTGCCCGTACGCGCGCTGTCGTTCCCATGCCTGTCAGCCTGCCACGCCTCGCGGGCCCGCCCGCCGTGACCCGGGCGACAGAGCTGTCAGCCAGGCGATCGGTGGCAGCTCAGCAAGGCGATGCTCGGCGTGTCTAGTTGCTCAGCCGCCATCGATCAAGGAAACGGGTCCCGACATCGACTGCCATCTGGATTTCGGGTCGGGTCGGCCGAGGAATCCGACAGGGCCTAGCCGCGGCCGCCCTCGTTGCGTTCCCGGCGCTTCGCTGCGTACGCGCGGACCTCGGAGGCGTCCCAGATGCGGCCGACGGTCAGTGTGGAGCCAATAACGTCCGATCTGGTCCGCCGCTCCCGCGGTTGGGCGAGCGAGCCGACACGGACCGACGCCCAGCCGGTCCGAGCGCCGTGTCTGCTGCGCTCTCCGGCGAATCGGACCAACGTGGGGTGGCGCCGGTGAACGCGCACTGGCCGCAGCGCCCGTCGTGGGACTGCGAGGCGTGTGGACAGCCGTACCCCTGTCCTGAGGCTCGGGCCATGTTCGCGGTCGGTGACCCCTGGGCGGCGGCGACCTACCTCGCGAGTCAGTTCGTGGCTGCCGTGAACGACCTTCCGACGGTGCCGGTGGTCGACCTGTACGCACGGTTCCTGCTATCCGTGCCCCTACGCGCGCGAAGAGGCGGTGGCGCAGGGCCGAGTGCCCGCCGAAGTCGCCGTCGAGGTGGCGGCCTACGTGACTCGTCATAATGCGACGACGAGCCTGCGCAGGCATCTGTTGACCCCGAAGGCCAGACCGGGGTGGGTCAGCGGCCGAGCGCGCCGACCTCGCTGATCTCGGTGGCGAGGGTTGGACAGACCCAGATCGCTCGGCCGGTGCGTACCACCGCCGTCAGAGGGTGACTCACCGGATGCTCGGGACAGGGTGGCCAATTGGTGGCGCGGCCCAGAGACCACAGCGCCTCAATCGCCCACTCCTGAACCTGGGCGGCGAGCGTGACGAGCTGGGTAACGGTCGGTTGGCCAAGGTCGACCGAGACTCCCTGGCCAGAACCATCGGCAGCGTAGAGAAAGGCGCTGGCGGTATGGGGGTCGTCTCGCCACGGTTCGTCACGAAGGTCGGGCTGCACCCCGCCGTGCGTCTCGAGATCGGACAGAATCAGCTCCAGCGCCGCCGCCAGTTCGCGTTCCACAAGCGGATTGTGCCCGAGTTTGAGTTTGGTGAAGCGGGCGGGAACGACGACGGCGGAGCCACCGGTGGCCCGGGCACCGCCCGAGATGCGGTATAAATGGTGGCCGGCATGAGGCAGAAAGGAAAAACGGGGGGTATGGGAAGATTG